>JANQQY010000391.1 GCA_028284845.1 Spirochaetales bacterium | reverse complement strand
AGCGAGAAGACGACAGACTCGGACTCTCCGCGTTCAGGTTCGATCCCCAGAAAAGCCCCAATGCCGGAGCCTGCCTTGATGCTGCGAGTCGTGACAAATCTTTGCGGAGTAATGCGGTCCCGAAGTCCAATACGGGCGAGCTGTGTGAGGAAGCACAGCTCGGTATGGACGAGGGAGTCGGGAACACCGGCAGGCTCTCCAATCCATCGAAGCGTCAGTTTGAGTCCACCCATGGCACTCTCCACGTCGAGCGCCATCGGGCCGATGAGTCGCTTGAAAGCGCTAACGCGTTGCGACCCAATCGCGAGGTTCGGACTGCAGAGCGCAGCGAAGAGCGGAGGTGAGAAGGTACCGGACGTCATCGATTGGGCGACGCGGATGGGGAGGTCGGGCGGAGAGATCTCTTCAAGCGCACTCCACAGCGAGTGATAATCGTCAGCCGAAAGGCACACATCCTGCCGAGCGAGAAGGTCATCCGGGAGCTGGGCTGTTCGGAGCAGATAGTGTGCGTCAATGTCTAGGTCGGCAAAGACCGCGCGCCAACCGGGGTCAACTGCGTATCCGTCCGTTCGCCTCATCGGCCACCTCCACTCGAATGCTATCACATCGCTCTTCAGATCTGCTCGCAGAACGCGCCAATCGAGTAGCCAATTGCGCCACCCTTCAGGTCTCGTAACGATCACACGAAAACTCTGGCTCGAACGTCGTACCAAGCGAAGGAGATCATATGAAGGCGTTTCGCTATGAGCGGTACGGGGAACCGGAAGTACTTGAGATGAAGACGATCGACAAGCCCTCGGCAAAGAGCGGGGAGGTCGTTCTCCGTGTGCACGCGGCGAGCGTAAACGCCTACGACTGGAGGCTTGTCACGGCGAAACCCTTCCTTGTTCGGATCATGGGCGGCGGCCTCTTCCGTCCCAAGAACAAGGCCGTTGGCGCAGATGTGGCAGGCGTCGTTGAATCGGTGGGTCCGGGAGTTACCGAGTTTGAGGTGGGAGACCGAGTCTTTGGAAGCGTCGCTCCGACCGGCAACGGTGCCTTCGCAGAGTACGTCCGCGCGGATGTACGTTTTCTTGCAGCGATCCCGGATGGTGTGACGTTTGAGGATGCCGCGGCGGTCCCGATGGCGGCGCTCACCGCGCTCCAAGGGCTACGGGGCTCCGGTCGGGAGCTCAAGGGCAAGCACGTCGCGGTCGCCGGCGCCTCCGGCGGCGTTGGGACCTACGCGGTTCAACTTGCGAAGGTCCTTGGCGCGGAGGTGACGGCTGTGTGCAGCACGGCAAAGGTCGATCTCTCCCGCTCGATCGGTGCCGACCACGTCGTCGACTACACGCGCGACGACTTCCTTGCCGACTCCGAGAAGTATGATCTGATTCTGGGGGTGAACGGATTCAGGGACATCCGGGACTACGTGAACGCACTTCGGAAGGACGGGACGTACGTCATGGCGGGAGGCAACACACGGCAGATTCTCCAGTCTCTCATTCGTGGCAGTCGGATCAACAAAAGAAGCTCCCGGACCGTAACTAGAGTGGACGAACGACCCAATGCCACGGATCTCGCCTACGTCGCCGATCTCCTTGACAAGAGATCGATTCGATCAGTCATCGACAAGACCTTTGCGTTTGAGAGGACTCCTGACGCTGTCGCCTATGTGAGAGAGGGGCACGCAGCCGGCAAGGTGCTCGTGAGGGTTACCAACGATGGAACCGGCAGACTACCGGCTGCTGCTCAGTAGATGCGATTCCCCGCCTCGTCGACGTTTTGCATGAAGTAGGCGG
>JANQQY010000388.1 GCA_028284845.1 Spirochaetales bacterium | reverse complement strand
GCGGATCGCGTCCCATACTCGTCATCGACCTGTCGACCAAGATAGGCCACAAAGAGCACGATGAGCGCCGTCGCGCCGCCGCCGAGCGTTCCAATGGCGGCACCTACAATCCCGAGTTCCGGAAAGCCTGCGTGTCCAAAGATCAGAACATAGTTCAGAGGAATATTGACAAAGATCGCGGCGACGTTGCTGACCATCACGATCCGGGTCTTTCCAATACCAAGAAAGAAGCCGGAGAGAGCATTCCGAAGAAGAAGCATGACCCCACCGGCGAGAAGCCACTGCGCATAGATCGATTCGAGCGGGATCTGCCGCGGATCGTGTCCAACGATCGTGAAGAATCCCGGGATGACGATCGCGACGATGATAAGAACCGGAACTGCGGCAAGCGAGAAGTAGACCGCCTGGGCCGTTGCACGTGCGCAATTCTCCTTGCGGTCGGCGCCGTAGTATTGGGCGACGATGGCGTTGACGTATCCGGCAATCCCGATGAAGAGCGAGGCGACGGTGAAGGTCGCCAGCCCGCCGGCCATCGCCGATGAGAGGTGGAGCGGACCGATCTGTGAGAGGAAGAGGCGATCCACGAAGAGCATCACCGACTCAGATGCCTGCGACACAACCATCGGGAGCGCAATTGCGAGCAGTCGCCGTAGCATGGGTCCGGTCGCGTGGCTCTTGTCGAGCTGATCGCCTGTTGACATGCCGGTGAATCTACGCCATCAGAGGGATTCGTGGAAGATCAGAAGACAAGCGACTTACTAAAGTCGTTCGAGTTTAACATCGTGGATGTCTTTGCCGTTGGGCCGATGAGCGGGAATCAGCTTGCCGTGGTCTGGATTGAGGACGAGGCATTGCTCGAACCTCAAGCCCCCGGTGAACCACTCCAGAGGGTCGCCGCGGAGTTCGGCTTCTCAGAGACGGTCTTTGTTCTTGATCGTCCCCACTACGATGGGCCGATCCCGGTTCGTATTTTCACGCCGGAGGTCGAACTCCCATTCGCGGGGCACCCCACGCTCGGCGCCGCCTGGTCGGTTCGGGCGAGACTCGGACGCACAGGAGGCTCAGCGCCCGAGCGCATCACGCTGAGCGAACCGGTCGGCCCCATTGAGACCTGGTTCGAGTCGGCAGGCGCGGACTCGCTCGTCTGGATGAGGCAGAATCAACCGGAGTTTGGAGCTCTGCTCCAACCGGAGCTCGTTGCATCCGCACTTCGCATCGAGACTGACGACATCGATCCATCACTTCCCATCCAGGTCGTCTCCACCGGCGTGCCCTTTGTGATCGTCCCGCTAACCTCGTTGGACGCAGTCCAGAGGGCGTCGGAGCATCCGGAACTCACGACGCGACCGTTCCAAGATAAAGGCGTGGAATCAGCTCCCTGGTTCGTTTTCTGCTCGGGGGCTGTCGACCAGGCGACCGCCGATCTCAAGCCGGATGCCTCCTACCACGCCCGCATGTTCGCCGCTGCCTTTGGTATTGCCGAAGACCCCGCAACCGGCGCCGCCAACGGCGGTTTTGCGGCCTACCTTGCAACGTACGGTGAGGAGTCCCTCTCTCGCCCGATCCACGCGATCGTTGAGCAGGGGTACGAGATAGAACGTCCCAGCCGCCTCCATCTCATCGCGGCTGAATCGGACGGCGAGTTTCGGATAGAAGTTGGTGGCAGGGTGATTCCCTTCGCGACCGGTCGAGTAGGGTA
>JANQQY010000380.1 GCA_028284845.1 Spirochaetales bacterium | reverse complement strand
CTCGAGGTCGTCATGCGTCACGACCGGGATGACTGTTTGGTCGCGACCGTATCCCTTGACCTGGCCGACGTCATCCTGATTCGCCGAGTTCGGATGCATCACGTGGAGGACGAGGTCGGCCCCGGAGACGACGCGACGCGTCTTGGAGCCGCGCTCTTTAGCGAGGAGCGTTGAATCGTCTGTGCCCGCGGTGTCCACAAAAACGACCGGACCGTAGGGGACGAGCTCGCTCGAGCGCGAAACCGGATCTGTCGTCGTGCCGGCCACCTCGGAGACGATGGCGAACTCTTGCCCGACAAGCGCGTTGAGAAGTGCCGACTTGCCCGAGTTGCACTTGCCCGAGATGACGATGTGTGGTCGCAACCCCTTTGGGGTCTTTGGCATAGCGGTACTCATACTCCCTCCCTCCCCGTACTCGAGCCGCTCGATTCGGTAAACGCTCTGATGGCGTCACCACACGTCCTTTGGAGCGACTCGTAGAGGTCGCGATCGTAACCGAGTGCGGTGAGATTCTCAGGGGCAAAGAGCTGCTCAGCGTCGTCCGTGGTGATGAGCTCGTGCGACCGAAGCAGCTCTCGAAGGGAGACGCCCTCAGATCGCGCCGCCCCGATCAGCTCCTCGCACAGCTCGTACCCAACCAGGGGAAGAAGAGCGACGGCGTCCGCATGCGACTCGCTTAGGCCTCGGGCGCAGCGAATATGGTCTGGGACGCACGCACCAAGATAGCCCGCGAGGCTCGCTGCAGCTCGCTCGGCGAGCGTGAGTGACTCGTACACCGTGTGCGCGATCGCCGGGAAGAAGGCATTGAGTTCGAGCTCGCTCATGGATGCGAGCCGGGAGAGAAGCCCGTCGTTTGCCATGATTCGCTCGGCGCACTGGATCACGGCTTCCGCGACGACCGGATTGGTCTTGCCCGCCATGATCGATGAGCCACGGACGACGGCGGGAATCCCGATCTCCCCGATCGCACTCTCGGGACCGCTCGCGAGCAGTCGTATGTCTCCGGCAACTCGACGAAGGTTGACCGCGAGGCACTTGGGTGCGCTCATCGCCTCCGTGATCGAGTCGTAGTTACTCGTGGCCTCCGTGAGGTGTTCGGCCCGCGTGATTGGATGATCTACGAGCTCTTGAAGGTGACGGACGACCGAAAGCACGTAGTCACGAGGAGCGCCCGCACCACTCCCGATCGCCGTTCCTCCCAGGTTGACCTCCCGGATTCGCTCTCGCGCCTTGAAGGCGCGCCAACGATCGCGTGCAATCGCATGTGCCCAGGTTCCGAACTCTCGGCCGACGGTGGTTACGAGCGCGTCGCGCAGCTGAGTCCGTCCAACCTTGAGAATCGGATCGTATGCCTGTTCCCCCTCTTGAAGCATCCCTTGCAACTCCTGGCAACGCTCTTCGAGGAGCAGTAGGGCGTCGTGCATCATCAACCGCAGCGCGGTCGGCATAACATCATTGGTAGACTGATGGAGATTGACGTGGTCGTGCGGATCAAGGATCGCCACAGGACCGGCGATCCATTCGTTGACCGCCATATTGGTCGATGTCCCGGCGCCACCCTGGTATGCATCGAGCGGAAAGGCCGACTCGATCTCACGATCGGTGAGCGACCGTAATGACCGAGCTCGCTCGATGATTGCGCTCGAGACGTCCACATCGAGATACCCGAGAGTGCCATTGCAGCTCGCCGCCGCCTCCTTGACCAGCGCGACCGACCGAATAAGAGCCGGCGCCACGCCGTAGGGCGAGAGGGAGTAGAGCTCGGCGGCGACGGCTGCCTCACCAGGCATCACGGATGCTGATCCGGACGGGGTTTGTGAAGCGCTGACTTCACCGATACCCCGCTGAGAGCCCCGAGTTTCCCGGTCAACGATCCCAGCTGGTCGGTCGTCGCGTGCAGGATCAACGTGATGATCGCGAGCCCACCCTCCTCCAGATTCGGCATTCCCAATCGGCCGACAATCATGGAAGAGTGATCTGCGAGGATTTGATTGATCCGCGCCCCAACCTTCTCACGGTCCGAAACGAGGATTCCTACAAACCCGTACCGACGGTTACGGGGATCGGTCTCATGGTTAGCTGAAGCTGTAGACATTGTGCCCCTCCCAGACATCGCGGGTTGCACCGATGTGGTCGAGCGCCGGCGAATCGAGAAGTGAATGATGAGCTTGGATCCACTCGAGCAAGCCGGCGTCACAGAGCGTCTGTTCCGTGTAGACCGCACCTAGAGCACCTGCGGAGTACATGTCGAAGAGCTCGGTTTCGGTCTGAAGCTTCTGCCCAACGACTCTCTCCAGATACAAGAACCACGGTCTTGCATCAAGCTTCGCGCTGTCGTGGCTCGACACGATAACAAAGGAGCCGGCAGTAATCGCCGGCTGTGCCGAGTAGAGCGCGTCCTGGAAGAAATCGATACCCAATGCCGGAGTGTTATCGGTCCGATAGATAAGAAGCGGTTTCGCGGGGTCTACGAATCGGAGAACCCAGCCGGCGGCGATCGCACCTGCTACAAGAGATCGATACCCGTTCGGGTCTGTGACACACGGACTATCGGTCACCAACCGCTCTTTGTAGAAGAGGACGAGATCCCCGGTGCTCATCTCCCGCGATAGTCGAGCGAAATCGACCTCATTCATACTGCCTCCTTGGGAACTCGGATCGCGTGCGGCGCGTCGCCCCACTGATTGTATGTAACCGGACGCCCCACAAACGCCGCCCGTCGCGCGGTACAGCTCGAGCAGGCGTCGGCATCCTCATCAATGCATGGTTTCCCGTCGTAGAGCTGGTATGCCTGACGGTTTGTCTGGGGAGTGACGATTGGCATCATCACGTTCGCCCCAAATGCCAACCCCGCCTCACGACCCGTGGGCGAGAGCGCCTGCAACGCGGTGGTTGCCGCGATGTTGACGTCAGGAAGGGCAATTCGGGTAGCGGCAATCATACGTAACGAGATGGTAAGCCTCTCCCTCGCGCTACCCTCAGGACGCAGGCCTCGGCGTTCCATCTCTACAGCCGCAGTTCCGTCTGCCGCTATGTACGGACCCATCCCAATCATGTCTGCGTCGATCGCGTGAAAGAACTCGATGTCCCGCACGAGGGAGGTTGAGTCTTGCCCGGGAATCCCGATCATCACCCCGGTGCCGACCTGATAGCCGATCTCCTTGAGATCTTGAAGCGCACGCACCCTGCGATCAAATCGCTGGCGAGCCGGATGAAGGCGCCGAAAGAGGCCAGGATCGCTCGTCTCAATTCGGAGGAGATACCGATGCGCTCCGGCCTCGAAGAATCGTTCGAAGGTCTCTCGACTCTGCTCACCAACGCAGAGTGTGATTCCCAACCCGTCCGGAAGATCTGCGCAACGAGTCGCCGCCTTGATCCGCACCAATGAGTGTTCCACAAACTCAAGAAACGCCTCGTCTCGACGCTCCCCCGATTGGATCGTCATGGAGCCAAAGCCGGAGGCGAGGCAGTCGAGTGCGACCCGCTCAATCTCATCAACGGAAAGCGAGAACCGATTGGCGCGCCCGTTACTCGATCGGATTCCACAGTAGAAGCAATCGCAACGGCACTCGTTCGAAAACTCGAGGAGGCCGCGCATGTGGACGCTCGGGCCAACCTCCTCAAGCATGACTCGCCTCGCATGGGCAGCGAGCGCACGATCCCCGCCCTCGTAGCCTCCGTCAATCCAAGAGGCGAGCGTGCCAGGATCGGTAGCGGAAGAGAGCTTCCTCATACGTAGAGATCTCGGGCTCCCTTCACTGTTCGTTCGTAGTAGTCACTGAACTTCCTATGCAGTTTCGGGGTGCGATCCGCGGCACCGGCAAGCTCCTTTCGGATGAGCGCTTCGCCGATTTCTTTCGTGTCGGGACTGGCGAAATCATCGAGCCACTCACGGAAGGTGAGAATGGCGTTTAGCTTGCAGAAGTTGCCTTCAGTGCAGGTGCGCAACAGGCGCATGATCCGCTCGCCGGTGCGACCGATGCGGTAGCCGGCGGTGCAAAAGCTCGTGATGTACCCCATGCCGGCCAGGTCGCGAACCAACTCGTCGATCGATCGAGAGTCGCCTAACATGAATTGCTGTCGCGCCTCTTCCTGCTCATCGTAGTGGGTGCTGTAGGCTCCAAGGCCGATTCGAGTGGAGGCGTCCATCTGCGTGATGCCGCGAAGCACGGCTTCGTCCCGAATCTCTTTCGACTCGCGAGCCGTGCAGATCATTCCGGTGTAGGGGACCGAGAGCCTGAGAACGGTGATGAGCTTCAAAAAGTCTTCATCGCTCACCGCGTAGCGTGAGTTCCGTGAGGTTGGCGCATTCTGAGCCGGCTCGAGCCTGGGGAAGCTAATCGTATGAGCGCCGATCCCTCGCCATGTCTTCTCTAGCTCGCGGACATGCGCAAGAAGCCCCATGACTTCGAACTTCCAGTCGTAGAGCCCAAAGAGCACGCCAAGCCCCACGTCGTCCACCTCGGCATCCTGGGCGCGATGCATCGCGTAGAGCCGCCAGCGATAGTCCGACTTGAGCGTCTTTGATCCGTGGACTCGTTTGTAGGTCTCGTGATGGTAGCTCTCCTGAAAGACCTGGAAGGTCCCCAGGCCGACGTTTCGCAATCGCTTCAGGCTTGCGATGTCGAGCGGGGCGGCGTTCACATTTACTCGCCTGATGTTCGCGTGGCCCTTCTTCGTTGGAACTCGGACGCCGTAGACGGCGTTGACGCTCTCCTCAAGATAGTCGATGTCCGAAAGAGGATGCTCCCCGTAGACGACGATAAGACGCTTGTGTCCGAACTCACCGGCGAGCGCACGCGTCTCGCGACGAATCTCCTCCATGGAGAGCCGAGCTCGATGCATCTCTTTGTTCTCGCGCCTGAAGCCGCAGTAGGTGCAGCTGTTGACGCAATGGTTTGCCATATAGAGCGGCGCGAAAGTGACAATCCGGTTGTCATAGACCTTGAGCTTGATCTCGAGCCCCGTGACTCGCATTTCCTCGAGAAGGTCTCCGTCTGTAACCTGAAGCAGCGTGGCGGTCTCCTCGGGAGCAAGGGTCTGCATTTCGCGTGACTTCGCGAGGATATCGCGAACATGCCGTGGATCCGGGTCGCGAGCGTCGGACAGCTGCTTATGTATCAGGTCTTCGTTAATGAAGTCCTGCCCGGTATCAGAGAGGTATTTGTCGACCTCGTCCTGGCGCACTATCGATTGGGACCATGCACGGTCATCCAGCGTGGACACTGCCATTGAGAACCTCATCTATGGTCAAGAACGATTCTTCACCCTCCGGCAGCTGCCATTGGGATCAGTCCAACGGTGCCTTGACTACCGGACTCCACAGGAGCCCGGTAACCTCAGCAAGCCCATTCGAGCATGTGCACGCGAAATTGTCAATATTTTTTTATCGATAATTACTGACTTATTTGATCCGAGTTATCTGCGGTGGGACCGGTTCCTGAAAGCGCTACACCTCTCTCTTGCGCCGGGGAAGGATTCGCCCCGTCATCGCCACGTACCGTTCGTACACCTCTCCAAATCGCTCTCGCATCATCGACTCCTCGATGGGGACTCGAATCACGTACATGACGAGAAATGCCACGAAACCTGCCGGCCCCGCGATCCAGTTGTGAATGAGAAGCGCCTGAGCGATGTAGATCAGAAAGATGGCCGTGTACATGGGATGCCGTACACGCCTGTAAACGCCGCCGGTCACGAGCCCGTGTTCTTCCCTAATTTCCAGGGTGACGCTCCAGTTTCTTCCCAGGTCGGAATGGCTTCGCCAGAAGAGCCAGAGCCCGAAGAGGAGGAAGGCAACGCCGGCGATCGGTACCGCGATCGTCACATCGTAGTTAGCGAAGCGAAGCAATCCGCTCGCAAGATGAAGCATTGGTACGAGGGCGGAGCCGAAGGAGACGCCCGCGAGTAGAAGCTTCTCCGTCGTATCCTGGTGAGACTTCTCCGTTGGAGTGCTATCCGACGTTCGTTGATGCGGAGCCCGGATGAGCGAGAGTCCTACTATTCCAAACGCCCAGGCAAGGGACCCCCACCCGTTGATCGAAACTCGAAACACAAGCAGGACGACCAGTCCTGCGAAAATGAGCAACTGAATGATCGAGGCAGGTTTCATAGGCCGAGTCTACACTGAATGAGGCTACCAATGATCCCGATTTCGGTAGAAGAGTTTTACATATCTAACAATGTTAGTAATAATACGGTTCGTTGATCACGAAGAGGGAGGAGCCGTGAGCACTGCTCAGTCAAAACAATCACACGGTGACGGTTCGTTGTGGACCATCATCAATCCTGTCAAAGGACAGGTCTATACGGGAATGGTGATGTCTGCGGTCAGCGGAGTCGCATGGATCATGGGAGTCGTCCTCTTGCGACCGGTCGCCGCGAGAATGCTTGAGGGGGAGGTTGCCGCATCCGATCTGTGGCGCCTTGGAGCGCTGATTCTTCTCTTCATCGCTGTCGCAATCGTCCTCAGAATCCTCTCGTTCGCATGGTCACACAGGGGAGCATTCGCGCTGGAAGAGATCCTGCGGACCAAGCTCACCACGCACCTCTCGAAAGTGCCGTTGGGCTTCGTGATGAACGCGGGCTCGGGTGCGATCAAAAAAGTCCTGATGGATGACGTCCTCAGCCTCCACGCCTTTGTGGCGGACAGCACGCCGCTGCTCGCACGCGCGGTTGCCACACCCTTGATCGCACTGGTGACCATGTTCGTGGTCGACTGGCGAATGGCGCTTGTCTCACTGGCGGTCTTCCCCATCGGGATGATTGCGACGCAGTTCGCATTCAGGGACTACGCGACCGGTCGGGAGGAAATGGAATCGGCTTCCGAGCGCATGAACAGCGCGATCGTCGAGTACGTCCAGGGGATGCAGGTCGTACGCACCTTCGACGATGGGACCAGTTCGTTCCGACGCTACAGTGTCGCGCTCAACGAGGCTTCGGACACGATGAAGAAATGGTCCGACAAGAGCAAGTACGGCGCCTACATCGCCGGGACGCTCTTCAGCGCCCTACCAACGCTTGCAATCATCGGTATCGTGGGATCGGCCTGGCTTCAGGCAGGCACGCTCGACCTACCGACCTTCCTTCTCTTTGTGCTGATCGCGCCAACCCTTCCTGATTCCATCATCCCGCTCGTCTACATGACAACGCTGATCAATCTCTCGCGTGCGGGCGCAAAACGAATCGAGACAATGCTTGCCCAGCCGATCCTCCCGGAAGCGCTCACTCCGGTTCAACCGCGAGACGGGAGCGTCGAATTCAGCAAGGCAAGCTTCACCTACCCCGGACGGACGGAGCCCGCACTCCAGGACGTTTCTCTTTTTGTTCCTGAAGGTAGCGTCACTGCACTCGTCGGACTCTCAGGCGCGGGAAAGAGCACGGTGGCGCGCCTGATCCCACGATTCTGGGATGCCGACGCGGGTGAGATCCTGGTTGGTGGCGTGAACGTCAAAGACATCAGAGCGGACGATCTGATGCGCCATGTCAGTTTTGTGTTCCAGGTCCCGTTCCTTCTCCATGAATCAATCCGTGAGAACATTCGGCTGGGAAAACCAGATGCAACGGACGAAGAGGTAGAGCAGGCGGCCCAAGCCGCTCAGGCACACGAGTTCATCGTTAACGAGCTCCCGAATGGATACGAGACCGTAGCGGGTGAACGAGGGACGCGGCTCTCCGGCGGACAGCGTCAGAGGATTACCATTGCGCGCGCGATCCTTCAGAACAGCCCGGTGATCGTTCTGGATGAGGCGACCGCGTTCGCCGATCCGGAAAACGAAGCGAAGATTCACGCGGGAATCGCCCATCTGACCCGCGGCAAGACCCTTATCGTCGTCGCGCACCGCCTCTCTACGATCAAGGATGCAGATAATATTGTTGTGCTCGACCAGGGCGGCGTTGCGGAACAGGGGGTACACAACGATCTCGTCTCATCAGGCGGTGTCTACGCGCGACTCTGGGATCGATTCACCCAGGCACAGGGGTGGGGACTGCGAAAAACGGGCACGCCGGCTCCGGAGGCAACTCGATGATTCAGGTCTATCGAAACATGGTATCCGCCGCGGGATCACGAACCAGGCACGTGAAGGGTGGCGTCGTGCTCGGACTCATCAGTGCGATCGTCCAGGGCGCGGTGATGGCCCTTCTCTATCCGCTCTTCGCGAGTCTGATGGGTGGCGGAGGCGATTGGCGGATCTGGAGCGGACTCATCGCTCTTTTTGTTGTGATCAACGCGGTACTCAGGTGGACTGAGAGCGCCTTTGGATACAACACGCAGATGGAAGTGGCGCACGAGGTCCGGATAGAGCTTGGAGAGAAGCTCAGGACGATGCCGATGGAGTATCTCCACGGACGCCAATCGGGCGACCTCAATGCCGTACTGAGTTCCAACGTTCATCAGGTCGTGACGATCATGGGTGGGCTCTACAGCGTGGTCATTCAGACGATCCTCGCCCCGATCGTGACGGTCTTGGTAACCCTCTTTATTGACTGGCGCATTGCACTTGCATTGGCGGTTGTCTTTCCGCTCGTGGTTCCGCTCTACCGGAAGATGAGAGAGTTCGCAGGGCGCGAGCACGGAGAGAACACGCGCGCCCTGGGAGCATTGAGCGCGAGTGTCGTGGAGTATGCCCAGGGACTTGAGGTTCTCAGGGCGACCCGTCAGGTGGGCGAGAAATCGCAGAAGCTTCAGGGCGCAATCCGAACACTCAGGGAACGGCAGACGAAGGGTGCCAACTGGGGAATCCTTCCGAACATCGCGATCTCCTCGATTGTCCAGGTCGGCATGCTGCTCGTGGCGTCGCTCGGTGTCTTCCTGGTCACGGGAGGGAGCCTTGAGCTCTCAGTGCTCTTCGCTCTCATCGCCATCTCTGTCAGATACGCCGAACCGCTCTCGTTGTTCGCGAGCCTATCGACCATGTTCGACTACATGGAATCGGGCCTGCAGAGGATCTTGGATCTCAAGCAGATCGAACCATTGCCGGTGAACAAGCCTCTTCGAACCCCGTCCACATTTGACATCGAGTTTGCGGACGTTCACTTCGCCTACTCCGAAGAATCTCCCGATCTACCGGGCGAACAGGTACTCAACGGCGTCTCGTTCACCTGTCCTGAGACTTCCCTAACCGCCCTGGTGGGAGAGTCGGGAGGCGGCAAGACCACGATCACGAAGCTCATAACACGGTACGCAGATCCGCAAGGCGGTGCGGTGACGATTGGGGGTGTCGACGTTCGAGCCATGGAGCCGGACGAACTGATGCGCAACATCTCTGTCGTCTTTCAGGATGTCTACCTTTTTGATGACACCGTCCGGAACAACATTCGGATGGCCAAGCCTGGCGCAAGCGACCTGGAGATCGAACAAGCGGCGGAGGCGGCCAACTGTCACGAGTTCGTCTCGCGGCTTCCGCACGGCTACGACACGATGGTAGGCGAGATTGGGGGATCACTCTCCGGCGGTGAGCGTCAGCGAATCTCGATCGCCCGAGCGATCCTCAAGGACGCTCCGATCGTCCTGCTCGATGAGCCCACATCGGCTCTGGACACGGAGAGTGAGGTAGCCGTGCAACGCGCCATTGACGCACTGGTCGCGTCAAAGACGGTCCTCGTGATCGCGCATCGACTCTCGACGGTCGTCGCGGCCGACCAGATACTCGTGGTTGAGGACGGTTCGATCGTCGAACGCGGAGCGCACGAGGATCTCCTCGCGGCGAACGGTCGATATGCGGCGATGTGGGCGGCCCAGCAGCAGGAACGCCGCTGGGCGGTGTAGTGCACCAGGGAAGGTCGTCAGTAGCCCTGCGGCTCCCACGTTCCGTTTACGTAGTTCGCCCATGAATGGGCCGCATCGCCCACGTACTCGTAGGTGTCGAAGAGGTCGCCGGTGCCGAGCATCCTGGGATCGTTCTGCGCACGGAGGTAGCCTGAGAGCTCGGCCCACATGAGCTGGAGCACCTCAGCGTATGCCTCCTCGTCGGCGAGATTCTCAAGGCACGCGGGATCTGTCTCAACCCGGTAGAGTTCCTCGAGCGGCCGCTTCCCGAATGCGAGAGAGAAGTACTCCTCTTCGCCCTGATCGTGCTGCTCGAGGATCCGCGTCTTTGTTGGTGAACTGTCGCATCCGGTGAAGCCGGTCTCGGGGTTCCCCGCAGGCCACAGCTCGGGCTTG
>JANQQY010000378.1 GCA_028284845.1 Spirochaetales bacterium | reverse complement strand
CGAACCTGGAATTCACACAGCGTCCTCCGGACGACCTCATACAGATTCTTGGAGAGTTACTTGAGGCGAACGTCAACGCGGCCCGACGAAAAGAGGAGCGCGTTGAACTCTCTCAGCTCGCAATCAAGCAACTCGGAATCCAGCTCGCGGCCTCATCATTGACCGTCGATGGTGTCCCCCGGAAGGCGATCTTTCGGGACGTTTCGTTCTCCGGATGCAAAGCCATTCTCTTGGGGATCCCGAAGTTACTCGTGAACAAGCCGACTGAGATTCGCCTCGTCTTCGACGACCCGGAGGAAGTGTTCCGAATCCCAGGCAAGATCATGAGATTCGACCCGGTGGAGGGTCGCGAGGATATCGCGGCATTCGGCGTCTCGTACGAGGAAGCCAAGATTCCGATGGCGTATAAGATGCGTGTGAACTCAGTGCTCAAGCAGTTCAAGGCCAAAGCCGTCGGACCCGAGTAGAAGCAAGATGTCCGATCCACTTCAGAACATCATTTTTATTGCCGTTCCTGATTCACTCGACCAGCAGATTGGCGAGTTCCGGGTCGATCCGGAGCGCATGCTGCCCGTCGAGACAACCACCGGTGGCGAGCGCTACGATATCCACGATCTCGCGTGGGAACAGATCGTCGCTGGAATGCTCAAGATCCTCGCCTACTCCCCCGGGCACGATGACGCCGACTACTACCGCCAATTCGTCCTTGCAATTACGCCGGAGATCATTGACGAACTGACGGAAACCGCGGTCCTCAAGTCCCGAAACGAAGACTTCTCTCTCGCGGAGGAGATCTTTCTCGCGTTGCGCGGGCTCCAGCCCGGTGACCAACGCGCGCTTATCAACCTTGCTCTCTTCTACGATCAGCGCGCCGCCTCGCTTCGTGCGGCTGAGGATGACGGAGCCGATGAGTACGAACAGAAGGCGCGAGGACTCTACGACGAACTCTTTGAGATGGATGACGTACTCGCAGAAGCGCATCTGAACGCCGGATACTTCTACGCGCGCCAGCAGGACTACCTGCGCGCGCGCAAACACCTGTCGATCTTCGTCGATCGGGGCGATGACGAAGGGCAGAAGGCTGAGGTTCGCGAGTTCATCGATCAGATCGATCAGCACGATCTGGGTGACGAAGCCTTCAAGACCGCCTACGAACGTATTCGGCAGGGCCGGGAGGACGAGGGAATCGAACTCGTGAAGGAGTTCCTGGCACGCAACCCGGACGTGTGGAATGCATGGTTTCTCTTGGGCTGGGCGCATCGGCGCAAGGGCGAGTTCGAGACCGCGAAGGATGCATTTGAGAAGGCGCTGGAGTTCGGGCCGAGGCAGGCGGACACGCTCAACGAGCTCGCCATATGCCATCTCGAATTGGGCGATCCGTTGGGTGCTCGAGCCCTTCTCGCAGAGGCGCTTGCAAACGAACCAGAGGACACAAAAATCATCTCGAATCTTGGAATCGTTGAGCTCAAGAGCGGAAATGCCGCGGAAGCGGCCTCGTTCTTTCAGACGGTTCTTGAGATCAACCCGAATGACTCGATCGCCAAAGCCTACCTGAAGACGGCACTCGAGCAGTCATAGACGACCCACGACAGCATAATCCCATCGCTTCAAGTTTATGAGACTCCGTGCCGATTCTCCTGACAGGGGTATGTGTCGCGCCTGAGAGGGCGAGAGACTACTCACCCTACTCCTTGTATCGGTGTTTCTGAACGCCGGTTTAGGAGAAACAAAAAAAAGATTCCGCGATCCGGAGCGCGAACAACCGGATCGACCGTGGAGTCGAAGGAGGAGATCGGGGGTGCACCGGGCACCAGATAACCGGAACCAAGAGGGCACGGATGCCCTCTGCTCAGAATGAATCCAAGGAGGATTCGATGATCATCAACCATAACCTTAGCGCGATGTTTGCCCAGCGGACGCGCGGTGTCGTAGCCGATCGGCTCGACGGAAACATCGAAAAGTTGTCGTCTGGAATGCGGATCAACCGCGCCGGCGATGATCCAGCAGGACTTGCAGTCAGCGAGAAGATGCGATCGCAGATTCGTGGCTTGAATCAGGCCTCGCGGAACGCGTCTGACGGCATCTCATTCATCCAGACCTCGGAAGGGTATCTCCAGGAAAGCCAGAACATCTTGCAGCGCATTCGTGAGCTGAGCGTCCAGGCATCCAACGGTATCTACACCGCCGAGGATCGCATGCAGATCCAGGTCGAGATCTCCCAGCTCGTCGACGAGGTGGACCGAATTGCAAGCCATGCCCAGTTCAACGGCATGAACATGCTGACCGGTCGCTTCGCTCGTGACACCGGTGAGAACGTCGTCACGGCAAGCATGTGGTTCCACATCGGTGCGAACATGGATCAGCGGGAACAGGTCTACATCGGTACGATGACCGCCGCAGGCCTTGGCGTCCGATTCCAGGACTCAGGCATTGTGTCGCTCTCAACCCCCGAGAACGCCAACCGCACGATCGGTATCGTGGATGCAGCTCTCCGCAAGGTGAACAAGCAGCGCGCCGACCTTGGTGCCTACCAGAACCGTCTGGAGCACGCCATCGCCGGTCTCGACGTTGGTGCAGAGAACCTGCAGGCAACCGAGTCTCAGATCAGGGACGTCGACATGGCGAACGAGATCGTCCGCTACACGACGAACCAGATTCTGCTTCAGAGCTCGACAGCGATGCTCGCACAGGCGAACGTACAGACCCAGTCCGTATTGCAATTGCTGGGTTAAGAGGTTATCCTTGATTCTGGGGATGTCCCGTAGGGGCATCCCCTTCTGTTCTTTGAAAAACACCCTTCTTGAGGCCATTGGCGCGTAGCGTCGGCACTCGAGGATTGTCACTGCCGGAACGAGTGAGCCAATTCTGTTGGTTCGTTCCTTCCGAGAAGGCGCCCTGAACGGAGCAGAAGCAGCGCGAATTGGCTTCTGAGGCGTCAGCAGGAAGTGGGGGCACGGATTGCCCCTATGCGACACATCAAGGAGGGTCATATGATCATCAATCACAACACGAGTGCCGCATTCGCTTCACGTACTCTGAACTTCCGGTCTGACCGAATTCAGGGCAACATCGAGACACTCTCGAGCGGAATGCGGATTAATCGTGCCGGGGACGACGCTTCTGGACTCGCCGTCAGTGAAAAGCTTCGATCACAAGTTCGAGGTTTGAATCAGGCAGAGCGAAACATTCAGAACGCCGTCAGCTTCATCCAGACGAGCGAAGGGTATCTGCAGAATACGCAGGACATCCTCCACCGAATCCGAGAACTCAGCGTTCAGAGTGCCAACGGCATTTACACCGCTGAAGACCGAATGCAGATTCAGGTTGAGGTTTCTCAGCTCGTGGACGAGGTGAACCGGATTGCCTCTCACGCACAGTTCAACGGCATGAACATGCTGACCGGCGCGTTCGCACGCGATTCGGCGGTAGGACAGATCATGCAGTTCCAAGTGGGGGCAAACATGGATCAGAGCGAGCAGGTGTTCATCGGGACCATGACGGCCCGTGCACTTGGCTTGGAAGACATGCAGGGCGAAGGTGGAATCGTATCCATCTCCACCCCTGAACTCGCCAATCGGACGATTGGTGTGGTTGACACAGCGCTTCGCACGGTAAACCGTCAGCGAGCAGACCTGGGTGCGTATCAGAATCGTTTTGAGATCGCAGCCGAAGGCGTTGCTATCGCAGCGGAGAACCTCCAAGCAGCGGAGAGCGGGATCCGAGACACCGACATGGCGGCATCCGTCGTGGATTTCGTGAAGAACCAGATTCTGGTTCAGGCGAATACGGCGATGCTGGCGCAGGCCAATACTCAGCCGCAGTCGGTTCTACAGCTTCTCGGATAGAGATTCCTACTCCGTTCGTGGCAGTTGACCTCGAGGCAACTGAGCACACCCAAGAGATCTCTGGACGTCATCTTTTGGGATCATCTGAGAGGGGAGAGCAGCGCTCTCTCCCCATCTCGCCTTTAGCGGTGAATCCGCGGGCAGCATCTTACACGGAGGTAAGATATGTCGATGGAGATTACCGGTATCCTGGGCCCGGGTACACAAATTCGTCCAGGAACGACAGAAGCACGCACCTCAAACGCACCACGACCCGCCGAACAAGTCGCACAACAGCAGGCCGAAGCAGCCGAAAGACAAGCCAGCCGTGACGTGGAGCGAGTCGTTCGGGACATCGAAATGGCAGCTTCCACCCTCAACAAGCGCCTCCGCTATAGCGTCAATCAGGACAGCGGCCAGGTCATCGTCAAGGTGATTGATCGCAACACCGATAAGGTGATCAAGGAGCTTCCGCCCGAAGCCCTACAGCGTTTGCACGCACGTATGCAAGAGGCGATCGGTCTCCTGATCGACGAAGAGATCTAGGTGAACCGGGCCGGTAGGACGTACCGGCAGCTGTAGAATTGGGACCCGCACCGCGGTACCTTGGGAGGGCGGACGCAATGCGGGAGGGCTCGTGTCAGACATCATGATACCGGGTATCACGAACTCGGGTTTTGACACAGACGAGATGGTCGAGGACCTCATGGAGGCCGAGCGCCGGAACGTCATCCGCATGGAAGAGGAAATCGACCAGTTCGAAGAGGAACGAGCGGCCTGGCAGGAGATCGGGCGACGCATGTCCAACCTCCAGGAGGCCGGTCAGCTCCTCTTTGGATTTGAGAACCCCTTCAACGAAAGAATCGCATCCAGTGACGACGAATCGATCCTGACCGCAATCGCGAACAGAAACGCGGACGAGGGCGTCACACGGATCGAGGTGCGGCAACTTGCCGAGGCCGATCGATTTATCAGTCGCAATCTGCCCTCCGACTTCGAGGTCGCTCGCGGCCGCTACGGA
>JANQQY010000580.1 GCA_028284845.1 Spirochaetales bacterium | reverse complement strand
AGCTAACTCGGTGAGCCTTTCGATGTCGCCCCATAGTCGCCCTACGTGCCCGGAAGCCCTTCTCGAACCGGGCGAGCATGGTTGGAAGCCTGGTTTTCCCGCCCGCGCGCATCCGCCGACAGCTGCGTCTTGCGGACAGCCTGCGCAGACGACAGGTGCCGCCGCCATCGGCTTCGGCCTCTCAAGAATCCCCCGCACCACGCGGACAATCGCGCGACGGAGGTTCGCCGTACGCGACGTTACCGCTCCGCCCGGAATTACAGACCCCCTTTGTGGGACCGTCCGCTAGCCGGTTCCACGAGGACGCATTCGCGCCTTTAGGATCACCTGATCAGCAGATCCGAAGACTCTCTATCCTCTGATATCTGGCGGACGATCGGTTCGTGATGAGCCAGAAACAGTCGACCGAGGTGCAGCATGCAGGAGCAACCGAGAACCGGTTTCCGATGGGGCGACTGGAAACTTGCGGCCGCGGAGTCACTTCGCTCTTTTCGCACCTTCGAGCAAGTCGTTGGCGATTGTGAAGACTGGGTGCTCTCAGAAGAACCGCCCAACTACGAAGACATCATCGACGGCGACGCGCCGCCAGCAGACTTCAATTTGTACGCCTACCTCGATATCCGCATTGAGCTTGACGGACTTCTTGCCGCGAACCGACTGCACCGTCGCCAGATGGTTGTACACGCGGCGACTCTCTTCGAAGGAATGATTCTGAACTTCCTCGAAAACCTTTTTCAAACACGCACTGATGCGATGTACTCGTACCTGGGCCATGGCGATCTAAAGGGACGAGTGAGCATCAAGACAATCACCGCATCCCGGTCCCTCTCTGAACTCGTCCAGGCCTTGGCGAGGCAAGCGGCGGCAGCTCTATATGCCAAGCCATACTCAAAAATGCTCACGGAACTTGAGAGGCTCACGAAGCATCCGTTCGAACCCCACGATTTGCGAAGTGAGTTGCTCGCAGCGCTCGACGCGAGGAACCGAATCGTACACGAGTCATCAGCGGAGGAAATCGATGCAGAGTTCGCTCTTTGCTCACTCCAGGCTTCACACAAGCTCGCTGAACACCTCCTTCACGTCACGATGCTCATGGACCTTCCGGTGGACGAGGTCGAGAGCCTGCGCGACTACGAGGCCGAGTACGACCACACCAAGGACTGGCCACAGGCTGACTGCTCGTGGAGACGGTTCGAAGGCGGCGGTACAGACGTAGACTATGGCAAGGTCGGCGGGTCCGGTTTCGGCATGAAGCTCATGCCTGCCATGGCCGAGTTTTACCGCGCGAAGGAATCAATCTAGAGACTTGCAATGACGTCCGAATCACGGCGTCACAACGCCCGGGAACAACAGTCTGTACAACGCTGCGCTCGCGAGGCGAACACCGTGACTGGCAACAAGCGATCCGACGGAGTCTGGAAAACTCCTCAGCAAAGAGACCTCTTCTTGCGAATTCGCAACGGACCGGCGACGGCGCTGTTTCACGCGCAACAGTCCCTGACTCTCTGGTACTACATCGGAGATCACGTTAACGAAGTAAAAGCCGCCGGATTCAACGACTTCGGCGGGACGCTTCAGGTCATCTTCCAGTCGCGACTCCTTGTGGAGGTCTCAAAGGTCTTCGAGGAAGAGAACCCACGCTTCGACCAGATGGGGATCCCGTCGGTCCTCTCTGCCCTTCATAGAGACCGGGATCATCTCAAACTGCTCGACCCTCCGGCGGTCGCCTCGTTCCTGGAACGAGCCGGAGATGACCCAGCACAGATCACCGGTCTCACATCCGACGAGCTTCATGGGCGGCTCATCAACGTATCGCGCGACGTCCTTGACGGAGGTCGGGTCGTCCCGCACTGGGGCGACGTGAGTGATGCTCGCAAACGCGTCCACACGATCAGGAGCAAGCAGCTCGTGCATGCCGAGCGCATCGACGCCGAAACCTTGCCCAGACCCACTTGGGGAGCAATCGA
>JANQQY010000370.1 GCA_028284845.1 Spirochaetales bacterium | reverse complement strand
TCGCGCAGCGCTTCATCCGCGGCCAGCATCGCCGGCTGCTCGTCGTCGAAGACGACAAGCTCGTCGGGCTGATTACGCGCCGCGACCTGGTCAACGCGCTCGAGGACGCACTGAAGGCGCCGCCCCATCCCATGGGCACGTACGAGGCGATCCAGGCTTCTCGCGGCTAGCGCAAAGCACCGGCGTGCCGAGCGCGGGCTTGCGGGAGCGGGCGGTCATCCACCGGCCTCGGAGCGGTCCTTTCGCACCCCCTTATCTACTAACCCGGCGCGCGATTGACGGGTTAGTAGATAAGGGGGTGCGAATGGGCCGCAACGCCACCCGAGGGGAGGGCCTTCTGCTCGATCGACGCCACGCGCGCCTATCTTGATTTTTAAAATGTTACCGCCGCCGCCGGCGCTGCGGTCTTCGAGCGGTGAGCGGCTGTGCCATTTGCTCGTACAAGCTAAGGAGATGCTCCGCCCGCTCGCGGTCTGAACTGAACTTCGACTTGGTGTAGAGCCCGTCCACCGCCCGGTCGAGCGCGTGATGCGCCTTCCGAAGTTCCGTGGGCATCAGCTCGGGATCATAGAGGTCTGAAAGCGAAGAGTCGGGATACTTCGCTCGCGCGTCCAACACAGCTTGAGCTTTCGGTTCGACCTTCGCTCGCGCGGGTACGGTCTCCTCGGGCATCGGAAACGTGTTGTACACGACGCCGATGCCGTACTGAAAATCGCTCTTGAGTCGGCCGCATATGTGCCGAACCCACGACATATGCATCGCGGAGGTCAGCAATCCGAAGTGCCATAGTTGGGCGTCTGGAAGGATTCTGATCTTGTTGCTCGGGATCACGGGCGGCTCCATCCACGCCAGAGGGATGTATTCGCGCTTCTGAGAGCTGACTTCCGGGACGACTAGAAACGCCGTATCCGGGACTACCTCTACGTTGTATCGCTCAGGGAAGTCCGCGATCGCGAGTGTCTGTTTGCGCTTGCTCTTCTCCCTCTCCTGTCGCACCAAGCGCATCCGCTCTCTAACGCGTGGAAGGTCTTTCAAATCAGCAGGAGACGCCTCTTGAAGAGCGAGAATCCAGCGAATCTGCCCACGCAGAAACTCGCGGGATCCGATGTACGGCCGCATGAACTTCGCCGCCCCGGGCTCACTAGCGAGGAACCCATCTTTCTCCTCAGGCTTGAAGATGTAGTTCCCTCCGTCGATCGGCTGCGACCCACTGATGAGTTTCGGAAGCCCGTTTATTGGCCTCGCCTCTTCCTTGACGGTGAGATGGGGATTCGAAAGAGCACTCGCATCAAAAAGGTACGGGCTGAGCACCTTGTGGCGGCTCTCAACGGGCTCTCCCCTCTCATCCTCGTATGAGAAGAGCCGGCGGATCTTCGGAGCTCGTGAGGCGTGATCGAGACCGAGGATGACAACATGAACGTTTGCCTGCCCCCGCGCATCTGATCCCCACGCGAACGTCGCATGAGCGAACGAGATCTCGAGATCGCATCGGTCAAACAGGATTGGCCAGAGCTGGGCAACCTGTTCGCCGCGTGTCAGGGAGTTAGTCGCAACGAATCCAATCCGCGCCTCGCCCTTCTCGATGTAGTTCCCAGCGGTAATGAACCAGGCCGTCACAAAGTCGAGCGTCCCACCGAGCCTCCCCAAGTCCGAGATTCGATGAACCTGTGCACGCTGTTCCTCAGATTGAAACTTGGCACCCGCGAAGGGGGGATTCCCAAGTACGAACGAGCATCTATCCGGAGGCAGTAGTTCTGACCAATCCATCTCCAGCGCGTCGGCGTTTACGATGTGCGGCGACGTCTGGAGCGGTATCCGTGTGTACGACTGGCCGAATTCCAAACTCAATCGGTTGTTCATGATGTGATCCATCATCCACATCGCGGTCTCGGCGATTCGTGCGGGGAACTCACCGATCTCGATACCAAAGAACTGGTCGACGTTGATTACCGAGAGGTCTGTCGCATCCAACTCAAGAGTATCCGTATCCTCTCTGTAGGCCCTAAGCTCTCTGAGGACCTCCATCTCCATGGATCGCAGCTCGCGATACGTAATGATTAGGAAGTTCCCGCAGCCGCAGGCCGGATCGAAGAAAGTCAGCTCACCGAGCTTTCGGTGAAACGCCTGCAACTGTGACCGGCGCCTGTTGTCCTTGCGAGCCTTGAGCCGATCGAGTTCTTCACGGAGGCCGTCTAGGAACAGAGGCTGTATGACCTTGAGGATGTTCTTCTCGGTCGTGTAGTGGGCACCCTGCGCTCGCCTCTCTTCCTTGTCCATTACGGATTGGAACAGTGCGCCGAATATGGCTGGCGAGATCTCCGACCAGTCGAATCGACATGCGTCTAGCAGCCGCTCTCGCATCTCCGCCGTGAATG
>JANQQY010000354.1 GCA_028284845.1 Spirochaetales bacterium | reverse complement strand
CCAGTCGCGATAGACCCAGTTCCATGCCTGTGCATAGTCTGCCGGTCCAAGCAGGTGCTCGGATCTGGCATAGGTCCCGGCGGCGATGCTCATCACCTCCACCTCTCCTGACCCTACCGTTCCCTCCGGAACCGTGCAGCCAACGCTCACGCGAAGCTTTGGCTCTTCAGTAACGTCCGGATCGTTATGGTAGACCGCAAAATACCGCGATGACTCGTTCATCAAGCCTCGAGGACCGGCCCATGCTGCAAACTGCTTCCACAACCGATCGAACAACCGGGCATCGCCCGCGTACGGCCCAATGTGCCGAACATACGCGAAGAAAACCGCTGCCTCGTCTTCGAGGTTCACTACTCGTTGTCCTTCCTCTCCGTGCCAGATTTGTAAGCGCTTACGGTGCTCAATGTATGCGGATGAAGGAGTTCGGACTTCCCAATGATTGCTCTGCGTTTGTCCAATCTTGCTCTTCGCGTTCCGGTACCCGGAGGGTGCGACCTCGTACCAAGCCTTAAAAGCCTTTGTGAATGCGGCGTGAGTCGCAAAACCGCATTCAAGTGCAATCTCCGTGATCGACCGTTCCACGCGAGATCGCAAGAGATGCGCGCCACGTTCAAGGCGGAGCCGCATCACGAACCGGTGGAGTGGTTCCCCGGTCATGGCTGCAAAGACCCGATGGAAGTGGTAGGGCGAAAAGGTCGCAACGTCCGCGAGACGCTTGAGCGAGAGGTCACCAGCAAGGTTGGCTTCGATGTAGTCGATAACCCGATTGATGCGTCGGGTATAGGGCGATGTTCCGTCTGAAGGCACGATCTATCGTATCCGGCAAAGAGATGGCCACCAAGTGTTCACCGCACTACTCGTCAGCGAAGAGCGACTCGATCGCCTCCAGGTATCTCGAGGCGACCCACGCCGCGCCTGCCTCGTTGTAGTGGACCTCGTCTGCGAGGAGCGAATCGGTCCAGCCGGAAGCCATGTCCACGGCCAGAACGGCCGAGTCCGGCGAGCCAAGCTCGCGCGCAATGGAAGCGACCCGCGAGTTGAACTCCACGAGCTCGTGAACGCGATCATCAGGCATGACTGACATGCGTGCGGGGGCGATCTGTTCGACAATGATGACGACTCCGGGAAACATCGACTGGAGCTCGAGAATGATACGTTCAAGGCGCTCCGAGACGGCAGCGGCGGACTCCCCGCTCATCAGATCGTTACCACCAATTCCAAGGAGCACGAGATCGGGCGGTTCAGAAGCGAGACCGCGCACCCTCTCCAACACATCGCGAGTGGTATCCGCCGGTACGCCCGCGTGATCAGGATCAAAGTCGAGTCCGTTGACGCGCGGGTAGGAGAACCGATCTGCACGAGGTCCTACAAAATCGACAACCAGACCCTGCGCAATGAGCAGCTCCCAGAGAGCATACCGATAACTCTGGTACGACGGCTCGCTCCCCGCGACGCGCGAGTCGCCAAGCGGGAGAATGGTAAGGGGCTCGTCGTCAGAGGGCGATTCGGGGCTTGCCGCGGTCGCGGCTGCGTAGATCACGCACACGCACAAGAGGGTCATCACGAGCAAACGGCGAGAGAGCGATCGGAGGTCGATGCGCATGCCTCACTCTACCAGAGAGCAGCGAACACGCGCTGCTGTCGACCCGCCGGCTATCCATTGCGGTGACACGCATGTGGAGCGCTCGTGTTGTAGTGGGCAGGAGGCACTATGAAGAGACGCATTGTGCTTATTGCTTTGATCATGAGTATCGTCGCGGCCGGAGTCGCGACGGCAGATTCGGTAGCGTTTGGATTCACCGCGACCGGCGGATTCCCGGAAGTGCCGGACGAGGAGGAGATCTACTCGAGCCTCTTTGGTAACGGACCGATCGATCCAGGGTTTCTGTTCACCTTTCGCGACAATGATTGGGGAATGAGCTTCGACTTCGGGCTCGATTTCTCATCGGACGATCCAGAGCCGGACGATGAGAGCGACTGGTTCATGGACCTCGACTTCACCATGAGCTACGACTGGCATGTGCTCCGCGGCTTCATCGTCGATCCCATCCTCCAAATTGGATGGGGAATGAACCTGCAAACGAGCATCACCGACAGCGAGTACGAGTTCGACTCCGGCGAGCCGGAGTACGTGCGGCTCGGATTCCACCCCGTCATTGGAGCCGGTGTAGATGTAAATGTCGGCAATCTGTTTGCACGCGGAGTGATGCAGTTCCAGGGAGTGCCCTTCAACGTCCCATCACCTGACGTCCAGCCGTACCCGATCTCGCCGATCAGGGTTCTTGTGTCGGCGGGGATTCGGCTGGACTAGCAAGATCAGCTCGGCGCTTGCCGGCCCGGATCAACGAGACTGTGTAGACGGCAAGCGCTGACCAGATCAGACCAAAGCTGATGGCATGGGCGGTGGTGAACGGCTCCCCATAAAAGACCGTTCCGATCAGAAGCATAAGCGTGGGGGCGAGGTACTGTAGGAAGCCGACGCGAGAGAGTGGAATGCGCCGAGCCCCGGCACCAAAGAGCAGTAACGGAACAATCGTAACGACCCCTGCTCCCAGGAGCAGCCAGGTGACCGCGGGATTCCCCCCGGCAAACGCGGCCTCTCCACGCGACTGAATCAGGGCCAAGTAGACGATGGCCACGGGAAAGAGAGCGCTAAGCT
>JANQQY010000574.1 GCA_028284845.1 Spirochaetales bacterium | reverse complement strand
GACTTGGCACAATCACGTCGTGAAGACCAATCAGGCCTACACGACGTGATTGTGCCGGCGCAGCCCGGATTCGCTTTCCTCCGATTTTCGTGACATGCGCTCGAGGATCATTCTTCCGGCTTCTCGGCCCATGAGGTTTGTGTTGATTCTCATCGTTGAGACGCGCTGTCCCGTTGTTGGCACATCGTCTGCGATCACATCACCTGGTGCGATAAGGGAGATGTCTCGCGGCACGCCCAATCCCAGTTGGTTGAGTTCGCGTGTGACCCGAAGCGCAAGGTCATCATCAAGGCAGAAGAGCGCGGTGGGAGGATCGTCATGAGCAAGAAGCGATTGTATCTGCTTCCGCATCCCCTCCGGGTCGTGGGGGTTCACGTCGATCTCAAGTGATTGATCGGCTCGTAGCCGACGCACCTGGTGCGCCTTCTGATAGCCGAGGAACCGATCCGTTCGCAGCACGTGCAGACCTTCTCGCTCGCAGCCTACAAACCCAATCCGCGTATGGCCAAGCTCCAGGAGGCGTTCGGTCGCATCGTAGGCACCGTGATAGTCGTCTACGACAACCGAATAGAACGCCTGCTGGAACTCGTTGTTCATGACGACGACCACTGGGATCTCCTCCCATTCGAGCCGCACGAAGAGTGTCGAGTTCCCGTAGTGAAGCGCCACAACGGCTACCGGACCAATCTCCATGATCTTCTCAAATACCTCTTTCTCCGCCTCACCCTTTCGCACCGGAATCAACGCGAGTCGCAGGCCTCCGTCCGCCAGCGTTGACTCGAGTTCCTGGATGATCGGCAAAACAAAGGCCCAGCCGAAAGCCCACTCGGGATCCACGCTCAAGAGGAGCGCCACCGATCGGCTCGTGGCGCGGAAGTCCTTGCCGTCCGCAAACCTCTCGTAGCCAAGCTGCCGCGCCGCTTGGAACACACGAGTCCGTGTCGCCTCCGACGGCCTACCGCGACGATTCAAGCAGTTCGAGGCGGTCGAGAGTGAGACACTCGCTCGTGAGGCGACATCTTGAAGGGTAACCTTCGGCATCGATTGCTCCTTGATAAAAATTTTATCATATTTGGAAAGAAAAGTAAAGTTTTTTCTTGACAGGTGATGAAGTCGTGCTACGCTGATTCTCGTTCGAGAGCATATGAAACGAATAGCACAGGTCATTGGCGTGAAGCCGGAATGCTTCGAAGAGTACTCGCGGCTGCACCAAGCCATTCCCCAAGAGGTCGCTGATCACATCCACGCGTGCAACTACCGCAACTACAGCATCTTCCATTGGAACGGAATGCTCTTCTCCTACCTGGAGTACGTCGGCGAAGACTTCGAAGCCGATCAAGCCAAGATGGCGGCCCACGAGCCAACGCAGAGATGGTGGGACGTGGTCGGGCCAATGCAGCAGCCGGTCGCCGATCGCAAGGACGGGGAGTGGTGGGCGGAGATCGACGAAGTCTTCCACCAGGAGTAGAGACGTGACAGGAAGGGAGCGGATTCGATCCGCAGTGCAGCACAAAGAATCAGATCGAACACCAATCGATTTGGGAGCAACACCAAGTTCAGGAATCTCGGCGACGGCATACAAAAATCTCGTGGACGCGCTTGGAAAGACGAATGCTCCGGTTCGTGTCTACGATGTCGTCCAGGAGCTCGCGGAGCCCGAAGAGTGGATGATCGACCACTTTGGTGTCGACGTCATTGACATTGGACGATCGTTCACCAGCCTTCCTGGGTACTGGCGGGAGACGCTGCTGAACGATTCGTTCGCAGCCTTTTACCCAAAGCAGTTCACCCCTGAACGATGCCCGGATGGATCTCTTGTGGCTGCGAAGAACGGCGAGGTGTTGGCCCGAAAGCCGGCAGGCGCCACCTTCTTTGATCAGACGGTCTTTCCCTACGTTGACGGTTACCCCACCGACTACACCGATCTGCAGACCAACATGGGTCGCGTTCTCTGGAGCGCCTTTGTTCACGCGCCGTGGGACGCGAGCGGCGAGACGGACTTTTGGCATCGGCTCCGGTCGGAAACCCTCGCGCTCCGGGAACGCACGGACAAAGCTCTTGTGGTTGTCGTTGGATGCAACCTCTTTGAGTGGGGGACCTTCCTCCGCCGGATCGACAACTTTCTCATGGATATCTACACCGAACCCGAGGCCGTCGAAGGGCTCCTCGACAGGCTCGTCGAGATGCATCTTGGCATGCTTGAGAAGGTCTGCAATGCCGTGGGTGATCTCGTGGACGTTGTGCGCTTTGGAGACGATCTGGGGATGGACAGCGGCCCGTTCATGAGTGCCGAGCACTACCGCAGGCTCTTTATGCCACGCCACAAGCAACTCACCGACTACGTTCACGAGCATAGTCAGATGATCCCCTTCCTCCACAGCTGTGGGTCGATCTACGAGTTGATTCCCTCCCTGATTGAGGCGGGCTTCGAGATCCTCAATCCCCTCCAGACCAATTGCGTCAACATGGAGCCTGAGCGTCTGAAGCATGAGTTCGGCTCCGAAATGACCTTCTGGGGCGGCGGGATCGATACCAGAAGCACACTCAATACGGGTTCCGTCACCGAAGTTCGAGACGAGGTGAAGCAGCGGCTCGATATCCTTCTGCCGGGCGGCGGCTACGTCTTTAATACGGTTCACAACATCCTGGCGGATGTTCCACCGCAAAACATCATCGCAATGTTCGAGGCAGTTCATGAGTACCGCAGCTAACACCCTCAAGATAAAATCGCTGTTGAAGGGGCGCAATACGGGGACGATCCTCGCGGCACTGCTTCTCTTTGTCGCCTTTGCCGTTGCGACAGACAGCTTCCTGACGGCGTTCAACATCTTCAACATCTCACGGACCTTGTCGCTCTACGTCTTTATCGCGCTGAGCCAGGCGATGGCCATTCTGGTTGGGGGACTCAACATCTCCGCCGGTGCAATCGGCGGATTGGCGACAATCACGATCGGACACCTGGTAGCAAATGCCGGGTGGAACCCGGTCTTTGGATCACTGGCCGCGATCACCATCGGTAGCGCCGCGGGCTTTATCAACGGCGTCCTGATCACCAAGCTGAAACTCCACTCCTTCATCGTGACGCTCGCCACCTCGTTCCTCTTTACGGGAATCGTCTACGGCATCTCTCGCGGCTATCCCTACACCAATATCCCTGAGTCGTTCACCGCGCTCGGCCGCGGGCGATTCCTCGAAGCACCCATCCTCTTTTGGATCATGCTCGCTACGCTGCTCATCAACGGGTGGCTCTTCAAGTACACCGTCTTTGGCCGGCACCTCCTTGCCACCGGCGGAAACCTCGAGGCCGCTCGGCTCTCAGGCGTCCCGACCGATCGAATGATCACTTGGGCGAACGTGTTGTCAGGCTTCTACGCAGGCCTTGCCGGCGTCCTATGGACCGCCCGTATGGGATCAGCGCAGCCTGCGACCGGACAATCCTGGCTCTTGATCTCATTTGCCGTGGCCGTAATTGGCGGCACCGCCCTGAACGGGGGCGCCATCTCGTTTTCCGGCATCTTCGCCGGCGGTGTCATCATGGTCCTGATCAAGAACGGACTCATTCTGCTTGAGGCGAACGTCTACTTTGAGCAGGCCTTCCTTGGCGCGATCGTTCTCATCACTGTCTCGTTAGGGAGTGTGCGCGACCTCTTCCGAGAGGCAATGCACCGTGCTCGTCTGCGCAAATCACAGCAATCTATTTCCCCATCGCAATCCACAAACCGTGCGGAGCCCCCGCACACAAAACCATTGGAGGTAGAAGGATGAAGAAGCTATTTCTCATCACGGTTCTAGCGCTAACCGCGCTTGTCGTTTGGGCAGGTGGCGAGGCAGACACTGGAAGCGAGTATCGGCTTGCGTTCCAGGCCCCCACGGTGCATCCGTTCTTTGACGAGGTGCAGAAAGGAGTCGAGGCGTACGAGGCAGATTCGGGCATCGAGATCCGAGTTGCCCTTGGGCCGGACTGGACGCAGGACTCGCAGAACCAGGGCGTTGAAGGCCTGGCGGCGGCGGGATACAACGGATTCTCGGTCTATCCTGCAGACCCGAGCGGTGCGAACGGACTCTACCGAGATCTCGTGGACGCCGGTCGATTCGTCGTGAACTTCGGCACCAGCACCCTGCAGCCGACCCCGGCTTCGTTTGCGATTGCCACGGATGTCAAAACGGCGGCGATGGATGCCACCGAGCATCTGATTCAGCTCATGGGCGAAGAGGGCAACATCCTCAACGTGCTCGAGGTCGTCACTGATGCGAACACCGTACTCCGCAAGCAAGGCATAGAGGAAGTCGTCGCGCGGT
>JANQQY010000283.1 GCA_028284845.1 Spirochaetales bacterium | reverse complement strand
CCTGTGAGTCTCCGAGAGAAGCTGACGACCATTGGAATGGGCGATCGGATCGGGCTGGCGACGGCCGGCCACATTCGTGCCGCACGCCGGTTTGACGTCTCGCCTGTACTGGCGCAACAGAGCATCCGCGAACTCGACTTCACCGCGCGCAGCTTCTCCGACGTCGTTTCGGATACCTCTTTCCTCGTCTTCCAGGAGGGGTTCCAGCGCGGCTATGGTGCCGACGGCGATCACCTCAAGACCATCCCGGACATCGACCGCGCCCTCGCAATGGGCATGCCCATGATCACACTCGACTTGACCGAAGTGATGCGTCCGGAGGTCGCCGACTATTCGGATGCAGAAGTCGAGGAGGCGTTCGCACGACTTCCGTCCGAGTTCCGATCGCGAGTCGATGGGAACTACGCAGGGAAGACGATTGAGCCCGAGACCGGCCGGATAGAGATCGACGTTGCGACCGCGCATCGCTGCGCCGCAATGTACGGGGACGCGCTCGCCTTCAGTGAGGTCGTGGATGCCCATCTCAAAGAGCGGACCGGCGGAGCCTACGATCTCGAGATCAGCATTGATGAGACCACAACGCCGACGCTCCCGAGTCACCACTACTTCATCTCTCGCGAGCTGGAGGTTCGTGGAGTGACCGTCAACAGCCTTGCGCCACGGTTCATCGGAGACTTCCAGAAGGCGATCGACTACATCGGTGATGTCGATGAGTTTGAGTCACAGTTCAGGGTTCACGCGGAGATCGCCCGGGCTACCGGCGGCTACAAGGTCAGCGTCCACTCGGGCAGCGACAAGTTCAGCGTCTATCCAATCGTAGGGCGAGAGACGCAGATGCGACTGCACCTCAAAACGAGTGGGACGAGCTGGCTCGAGAGTCTGCGGACGATCGCACAGTGCGACCCGCCTCTCTATCGCCTGATTCATCAACGGGCGTTCGATTACTTCCCTGAGGCACTCAAGTCGTACCATATCACCGCAGACATTGATTCGATCGCCGATCCCGCATCGCTGGGCGATGCCGAGCTGCCACGTTTTTTGAATGACCCGAATTGCAGACAGCTCCTCCACATCTCCTACGGCGGGCTTCTCAGAGATCCTGAGGTTCGTGAGCGCTACTTCAGGGCGCTCCATCTCTACGAAAAGCAGCACACGCGTAATCTGCGCGAGCACATGAGGAAGCATCTCCGGCTCCTTGGTGCTCCCGAACGGCCCGACGAGATTCCGCATTCGGAGCAGGAAGTGGGAGATGAGGGGGCTTAGGCTCGTCTTGACAGCACAGAACGGCCCACGTATCTTTGCGCAGCAACAGAAGCTCACGAGGAGGAGTTATGGCAGCTGGAAACATTTCCAAGAATGCTCGTCGTGAGGGCGCCCAGCAGCTCATGAGCCGCTGGGGTGGCAAGATCATCATGAAGTCCGTCTTTGAGAAGGGCAAGATGAAGCACTTTGCCGTTTGTGAGAAGACCGGGAATACCGGCCGCAAGCCCCGCGACCTAATGTAAGAGAAGCCCTCGACCGGCTCGTCTCACGAGTTCCGGCCGGGGGTCCTTTCTATCCGGAGGCCATGACCGATGATCCTTTCCGGTCGCGAGATTCGCGCCAACCTCGGCGACAAGATCAAGATCGATCCCTTCGACGAGAGTCGCCTCAACCCAAACAGCTATAACCTGACCCTCGATGAGAGCCTCCGCGTCTATCGCAATCGAGAGCTCGACATGCGGGTGGAGAACCTCTCCGATCCGTTGACCATCCCGCCGGATGGCCTGCTTCTTGAGCCCCAGACGCTCTATCTGGGCCGAACCGTCGAACATACAGAGACCGACGGGTTTGTCCCGATGCTCGAGGGCAGAAGCTCGATCGGGCGACTGGGTCTCTTTGTCCATATCACCGCCGGTTTTGGCGATGTTGGATTCAAGGGATTCTGGACACTCGAAATCTTCTGCGTGCAGCCCATTCGTATCTATGCCGGCGTGCAGATCTGCCAGATCTTCTATCACACCATTGAAGGTGAGTACGATCGTTACTCAAGCGGCAAGTACCAGAACAACAAGGGCATCCAGCACAGCATGCTCTTCAAAGACTTTCAGAAGTAGGGCCGAGCCACCAAGCGCTCGCTCACTGAGGCGCCTGACCCTCCCGGTAGAAACAGGTTCGCTCGCCCGTGTGACATGCCGCCCCGGTCTGATTCACGATGTAGAGGATCGCATCCTCATCGCAGTCGACACGAGTCTCCACGATCTCTTGGACATGACCCGAACTCTCGCCCTTCTTCCAGAGAGCGTTTCTGCTTCTCGAGTGGTAGTGGGCGAAGCCGGTTTCCATCGACGCCTTCCACGCTTCCTGGTCGACCCAGGCCAGCATCAAAACCTCGCCTGACACCGCGTCCTGCGCGATTGCCGGCATAAGGGGGGTGCGCTCAAAGTTGGGCGTAGCCGGCCTGTCGGTCGGCGTCCCGATGAATCGCCGTGTCTTACTCATCGACTGCCTCCGGGGCGACCCAACGATCGTTTCTGAGCGTTAGGCCGTACTCCGTGCGGAGCTTTTGCTCGAGACCGGCGTGCAGCATCGTCGCCGTCCCCCGAAGATCCAGAGCCGGATCGTCCGAGGTAGGGTAGGCGGGGTCATCGATTCCGATGCCGCTCGTCATGAGCGTCTCAAGCAGGAGCTTGGCCGCCAGGAGCCGATCCCACTTCTCAACGCTGAAGACGACAAAGTCGTCGAGCATCCCAATGACCTCCCAGGTAACCTGTTCCGCCTGGCTGTACTTTCCGGCATCTTTGTTCTGGTCGGTGAAGCGAGTGGGGAGACCCCGCGTGATGGTCTCCAGGTGCTCAACGAGGAAGTCCAAGGAGAAGAGGCCACTCGCCGCGTTAAAGAGGATGGGTCGTCCGGATTCTTCGGCGGCTGCGACTTCTTCTTTGCTGATTGCCGGGCCAATGTCGGCACAGGTCAGGCGACCGCTCGTGTCCCGAACGAGGATTCCCCCCTTCACATCTACCGGCGTCTTAAATGCGAAGTCGAAGCCGGCCTGTTTGCCGGTGAGGCAGAGGTAGGCGACTTCCTCCGGGCTCGGCAGGAATCCGAGGTTGTCCACGTTCCCAAGGTAGACGTAGCGTTTCCCCCGGCGATGAAGCCTCCGGTAGATCTCGCTCAAGACCGCGAAGTTCTGCCCGTGTCCCCCCGGGAGTGGGAGTGGCGACTCATCCAGTCCGTCCGCGTGCTGGAACACCTCTTTGGGGACTCCCGCATCACTATGGGTAAACGCGGAGATGAGCGGTTGGATCGCGCTCTCCGCACGCGTGGGATCAATACCTGAGCGATCGATCAGTTCCTTGAGGATCGGACTTGCCCGATAGGAGTCGTACGCTTGCGCGAGAGGCGCGTCTGTCTGGTGACTGGTCATCTGGAAGAGCGGAAGGAGCGGCGTCGGCAGTCCACCCGTACTGCCCGGATCCACCGCCTCGATTGTTGCTCTGCTCTCCTCCGCGAGAAGTATCAGCGCCCGCATCTTTAACTCGAGGAAGCTTGGACCAACCTCGCCGTTGGGCTGGACGAAGGCGGGAGTCAGCCCTTTGGGCCTGCCTTCGCAGAGTCGCGCCATCCGCACGAACGATGACGCGAGTAATCGGAAGAGGCCGTCGTGAAAGCCTGCGTTCTTCTTGCCGTCGGCGTAGCTCGTTGCGCTTCCGCCGTTCAACACGCCGTAGCTCACAAGCGGAAGAAGGAGGAGCCCGATCTTCCGAAGCGCCTTCCGGTCGAAGGACGCCTTCTCGGTTCCCGTGGCCAGGTCGATGGCGGATGCAGCGACGGTCTCGGGAAGGGGCGCCTCCAGTCGCCGTTTAGCTCGCTGCCGCTCAAGCGTCAGCCGTACGTCGCCGGTGAAGTCGACGACCGACTGCCCGTCGACCCCCGGTATCTCGGCTACCTCCGTGGGGGTGAAGGTGTCGAAGTCGCCGCGATTGTACGCCTCAAGGATGCTGAGCGAGAGATCGACGTCAATATGGCGCTCCCGCATCGCCTGCCGAAGAGTAGGTGAGAGTTCCTGCATCGTACCTCCTCTATGAAAGCGAAATCGCCGCGTGAGCCGCGCCGTAGAGCGACACGTCATAATCCTCAATGAGGGTCACCGGCATCGTCTTCAGAAGCGGGGTGATCCGATCGTTGTAGTTCTCTTCGAACGTCCGCATAAAAAGGTTGTCACCACGAAACCACTCTACGTTTTTCGCGGCGATTCCGCCGGCGATGTAGAGCCCGGCCCGCGGGAGAAAAAAGAGAGCGGCGTTTCTCGCGTAACGCGCATAGATCGTCACAAAGAGGCGCATGATCTCCGCAAGGCCGTCGTGCGAGCGTGCACCCTCTGCGATCGCTCCCGGCCTCTCCGCCACGGGGAGAGACAAAATCCGTTCAACCAGAGCGTCGGTCTCAAGCTTTTGGGTTTCGACCTGGAAGGAGAAGGCATTCGCAATGCCTTGGCCGGAGAGGAATTGCTCTATTCCCGGCGCGATCGAGTACCGCGATGCCATGAAGTTTTTGAACTCGAGCTCCAGCGTGCTGCCGGCCGGGAAGTCGGAGTGCCCTCCCTCAGAAGGGTGCGCCGTGAAGTGACCGCGATCCTCGGTAAGAAACCCCGTGCCCAGTCCGGTACCGGCGCCTACTACCGCCCGGACCGACCCGACGGGTTCCGATTCCTGACCGCCGGGGTGGGCAAACTGCGAGGTTCGAATGGAGTCATGGGTATCCAGAAGCGGCAGAGCGTAGCAGATCGCGCTGAAATCATTGATCAGGAAGGCGGCGCTTTCTGTCACCGCTTCAACCTCGTCACACTCGATCACAAACGGGACATTGGTCATTCGGCAGGTTCGACCCACGATGGGTCCTGCCGCGCTGATGCATGCAAGGCTGATCTCTCGCCATATGTGTGGGTGCGCGTCCCGAAACCGCTCGAGAGGCTCGCCGACGCTCGAAAGGCTTGCGGTAGCGAAACGCACTCGCTCCGAGAGCGTGAAGTGGCCGTTCGCGTGCTCAAGGGCAGCAATGGTTGTGTTGGTTCCTCCGATATCCCCAACGAGAATCATGCGGGGACTCTACTGGACGCCCGCCGGAATGACAACATTGCGCACGGCTCTGCTTGATCGACGGGGCCATTTCCCGTAGCATGGCCGGACCGGAGGCGCTCGTGGGGGGAGACAAAAAGCAGTTCCGACTCGTGACCCGTAGCGACTTCGACGGGCTCGTCTGCGCGGTTCTGCTGAAAGAGCTCGATTTGATCGATGAGATTAAGTTCGTGCACCCCAAGGACATGCAGGATGGCCTGATCGCCATTAGCGACTCAGACATCACGACGAACCTTCCTTACGTCAAGGGCGTCCATCTCGCCTTTGACCACCACCTCTCCGAGCGTGAGCGCAACGAAGCTGCCGACAACTACATCATCCAACCTGATGCTCCGTCTGCGGCGCGTGTCGTGTTTAACTACTACGGCGGGGCGGAGAAGTTTAGCGGTGTGCCGAGTGATCTGATGGATGCCGTTGACAAGGGAGACTCCGCCGATTTCACGCAGGAGGAGGTGCTTGAGCCCCGCGGTTGGAACCTCCTCAACTTCATCATGGACTCGCGCACCGGCCTGGGCCGATTCAAGAATTTTCGTATTTCGAACTATCAGCTCATGATGGACCTGATCGACTACTGCCGTGAGTATCCGATTGAGGAGATCTTGAAACTTCAAGATGTACGGGAGCGCGTCGATCTCTACCGCGAGCATGAGCGTCTCTTCCAAGAGCAGTCGAAGCGCTGTTCGACCGTCCACGGAAACGTTCTCGTCGTCGACCTGCGGGGCGAGGACACCATCTATGCCGGTAATCGCTTTATCAAGTACGCCCTCTTTCCGGACACCAACATCAGCGTCCAGGTGATCTGGGGCTTCCAGAAACAGAACACCGTTTTGAGCGTTGGGAAGTCGATTGTGAATCGCACCTCCCGTGCGAACGTGGGAGAGCTGATGCTCGAGTACGGCGGGGGCGGACATGCCTCAGCCGGGACCTGTCAGGTCGAAAACGAGACCGCCGATCAGTCGATTGCGGACATCGTGGAGCGACTCAAAGAGTAGATGCCTCCCCAAGAGCTCTCTCTCCCCCAGGCCGATCAACGCCTCGCTTCACTCTCGTCTCTGGTGGAGGAGCGCCGCGGCGAAATCGACGCTATCCCGTTCACAGACGAAGTGAACAATCACGTCCATACGATCTACTCGTTTAGTCCCTACTCCCCGTCGGCAGCAGCGTGGATGGCTCGTCAGGCAGGGCTCCGGGCCGTCGGGAGCGTTGACCACGATTCCATCGCCGCGGCATCGGAGACCAGGGAGGCGTGCGCACTCCTGGGAATAGGTGCAACGAGCGGGTGCGAGGTTCGTGTCAACTTCACGGGAACCCCAGTAGAGGGTCGACGGATCAACAATCCCGACAGTCCCAACCTCGCCTACATCGTCTTCCATGGCGTTCCCGCACGGTCGGTGCCGGAGGTCGACGCGTTTCTTGCGCCCATTCGCAAGGTTCGAAACCGCCGAAACCAAT
>JANQQY010000268.1 GCA_028284845.1 Spirochaetales bacterium | reverse complement strand
ATCGCGAATGAAGATCATCATCGGGCACTCGAACATGGACCTCGACTGCATCGCCTCGATCGCACTCGCCCGAAGGCTCCATCCGGACCACATTCCCGTCAAAAGCGGCACCATTCACCCGGTTGCGAGACACCTTTACAATCTCTACGAGACCGAGCTCGAGTTTATGCCCGCGAAAGAGCTCAAGGGCGAAACGGTTACGGACATCGTGATCGTTGATACGAGGGCGAAGAGCCGAGTGAAGGAGTACTTCCGTTACCTGGGATCCGACGATCCGCCTGCCGGCTGCACCATCACCATCTACGATCACCACCCGGGGGAGCCCGCGGATCTACCGGCATCGACGCTGATTGGCGGGGACGTTGGTTCGACAGCCACCATCTTGGGGCTCGAACTTGAGAAGCGCGGGATCACACTGACACCCGCGGAGGCGACGATCGCATTGGCGGGTGTCTACTCGGACACCGGCAACTTCACCCACCCGAACGTAGACGCCCGAGAGTTTGAAGCCGCAGCCTACCTCGTGAGCCAGGGGGCGACCGTCCGCGTAGTCACCTCGTTCCTCAAGAGCCTCCGGGAGGACGCACAGGTCGATCTCTTTCATGAGGCGCTCACCAGCATTCAGGAGACCACGATCAAGGGCCACTCAGTGGCGACCTTCGTTCGGCCGCTCGAGAAGCAACTCCCCGGGCTTGCGGCCGTGGTGGAGCGGGTCTTTGAGATTGAGAACCCGGATGCGCTCTTTGGCATCTTCCCGGTCGAAGGGAAATCGACGGTGGTGATCGGTCGGAGCCGCAAAGCGCGTATTGAGGTCAACACGATCCTGAAGGCGTTCGGCGGCGGCGGACACTTCAAGGCGGCGTCCGCCGTTCTGAAGAATGGTGACGCCTCGATAGGCCACGAAGCAGTCCTCGAGCGACTCCTCAGTGAGACGGAGGCGACGATCGCCCCGGCACTCACGAGCGCGGAGATCATGACCCGGAACGTCGAGGTGCTCCGTCCCCACTGGAGCCTGGTTGAGGCGTCGGTTTTTCTGGAGCGGATTGATCATACGGGCGCACCGGTCGTCTCTGAAGAGGGTCGTCTTGTGGGGTTCCTGACCCTTCGAGACATTATGAAGGGACGCAAACGCGACCTCATGAAATCACCGGTGAAGGCGTTTATGACTCAACGGGTGATCACCTGCTCCCCGCACGACACGATTCGCGACCTGGAGCGATCGTTCTTTGAGCACAACATTGGGCACCTACCGGTATCCGACTCCAACGGCGGCCTCGCCGGGATTGTGACGCGGACCGATTACCTTCGGATCGTTGAACAGGGTGTGCCGGAATCATAGACACGGTCAGCTCCGACGGTGCGTCCTCCCGAAAATCATGATACGATCTGCCTCCGCGCCATGATCACGATCATCGCGTAAAACATCTCTGGAGCAATCATGCAGCACGGCTACTATCGGTTTCCAACGATTAACGGTTCAACGATCGTCTTCTCAAGCGAAGGCGACCTCTGGCAGATCGATTCGGCAGCCTCTCCGGCTCCTGCCGTTCGACTCACCGCGGGTGTTGGCCGTGCAGAGTACCCACGCTTCAACCAGGACGGATCGCTCATCGCGTTCAGCGGAAGCTATGAAGGTGCACCTGAAGTGTTCGTTATGGATGCGACGGGCGGCGAGCCACGTCGCCTGACCTTTCTAGGCCAGCGAGTCCTGGTATGCGGCTGGGATCCCGACGGACGGATTCTCTTCGCCACGCCCGCGAAGGTTCCGTTCGGGCGGCCCTCCCGTATCATGCGCGTACGGCCGGACGGTGGCGAACCCGAGCTTGTCCCGGTAGGGCAGGCACTGACACTTAGCTACGGATCGGACGGCGGAAGCGTGCTCGGTAGGTACGGAATGATCAGCCGCGAACCCGCGCACTGGAAACGGTACAAAGGCGGCACCGCGGGCGATCTCTGGATCGATACGAACGGGTCGGGGGAGTTCGAACGCCTCATCGAGATCGACGGGAACATCACGCATCCACTCTGGCTCGGCAATCGAATCTACTTCGCGGCCGACCACGAGGGCGTGGGCAATCTCTACTCGTGCGACACCAGTGGCGGAGACCTGAGGCGTCACACGACGCACGGCGATTACTACGTGCGCCACCCTTCGACCGACGGGCGCCGCGTTGTCTATCACGCCGGCGCCGATCTCTTTGTCTTTGATCCCGCGGACGGTAGCAGCCGGAAGATAGAGGTGACCTACCCGAGCCCACGAGCAGAGCGCCACCGGAAGTTCGTTCCCAGTGCACGATATCTCGAGAGCTATCACCTCCACCCGCGCGCCCATCTGCTCTCAACGATCGTACGGGGCAAGCCCTTCACCATGGGCACCTTTGACGGTGCGGTCTACCAGCAGGGGACGCCGGACGGCGTTCGGTACAGTCGCGTCTCATGGCTGGCCGACGGGTCGATGGCAATGACCTCCGATGAGGGAGGCGAGGTTCGACTCGAGCATCATCCGGCTCCCGGCCGGACAGAAGAAGCAGAGGTAAGAACATTCGAGGATCTCGACATAGGACACCCGGAGATCATCTCCGCAGCGCCGGTAGGGACGAAAGTCGCGATCTCGAATCACCGAAACGAGCTCCTGATCATAGACACCGCGGATGGAAGTCTCACGCTCGCCGATCGAAGCGATTTCATGGGTATCTTGGGGTACGCCTGGTCGCCGGATGCACGATGGATCGCGTACGGAATCAGTACTTCTCCGAGCGTCTCCATCATTCGGATCTTTGATACGACGACCGGGGAGAAGCACGACATCACCCGGCCCGTACTCCACGACAGTCGACCGGCTTGGGACCCGGACGGCAAGTATCTCTACTTTGTCTCCGCGCGAGAGCTCAATCCGGTCTACGACGAGATTCAGTTCGATCTTGGATTCCCAACCACCGAAAAGCCGTACCTCATAACGCTCAAGGCAGATACGCCCTCGCCGCTAATGCCACAGCCCGAAGACCCGGAGGCGAAAGATAAAGACGATTCCGAGGAGTCAAAGGGCGACGAGTCTGACAAGGATGACGACAAGAAGAGCCCGCCTCCACCCAAACCGGTAGAGATCGACTTTGAAGGAATCGAGAATCGAGTCCTTGGGTTTCCCGTCGAACTCGCGATCATGGGCAGAATCGCCGCGATCAAGGACAAGCTCCTCTTTACTGTGTACGAACCTGAAGGAGCCATTGGAGACTCGATCTGGGGCGGCGGAGAGCCGGCTGCCAAGGCGAAGTTGCTCGTCCTCGACCTCAAGACACTCGACACAGACACTCTGATTCCCGCGATTACCTCATTCGCGGTATCCGGCGACGGCAAGAAGCTCATCTATAGGGCAGGTAACAAGCTCCGCGTGATCGCAGCCGGAGAGAAACCAAAGGACGATGCGAAGGGCCACGGCCGGAAGACGGGCTGGGTCGATCTCTCGCGGATCAAAGTCTCGGTGAAGCCCGCCGCCGAATGGCGTCAGATGTATACCGAGGCGTGGCGTCTCCAACGTGAGCACTTTTGGAACGCCGAGATGTCAGACGTCGACTGGACTGCGGTCCACGAGAAGTATCTGCCGCTCCTTGAACGTGTGTCGACGCGAGCCGAGTTCTCCGACCTCATGTGGGAGATGCAGGGCGAACTGGGAACCTC
>JANQQY010000251.1 GCA_028284845.1 Spirochaetales bacterium | reverse complement strand
TTGTCCCCAGTGCGCTTGGAAACAACGATCCGCACCGGGATGCCGATTAGGTCTGCATTGGAAAACTTCACTCCTGGAGACTCGTCTCGATCGTCCCAGAGTACCTCGAAGCCGGCGGATTCAATCTCCTCGCAGATGTTCTCTGCGTCTTCCTCTCTTCCTCGCAGGGAGATCAGATGCACGTGATAGGGCGTGATGCTCAGTGGCCAGACAACTCCAGCGTCGTCGTGATGCGCCTCCACGACCGCTGCGAGCGTCCGGCCGATGCCAATCCCATAGCAACCCATGTAGAACGGCCGCTGGCTGCCGTCCCGATCGACGAAGACAGCGCCCTGCATCTTCTCGCTGTAGTGGTAGCCAAGCTGGAAGATGTTACCAACCTCGATACCCCGGCTCTCCTCAAGTTGCTGACCTTCGAATCCGACATGCCCAGGCTGCGCCATCGCTATGTCAGCGAGCATCTCGCACTCGAAGTCTCGGCCATAATTGACATTTATCGAATCGGTCGTTTCGGCTTTCTGCCCTCCAATGAAGTTTCGGACGGTCGATAGAGACTCGTCACCTACGTACCGCGCATCGTGACCCCAGGATCTGACGTATCCAGACCTGGTCCCCAACGCACGAAGGTCTTCGTCAGTTGCCGCCTCAAGTTGTCCCACCGCCCCAATCGCGTGTTCGAGTTTCGCCAGATTCACATCAAGATCCCCACGAATCACGGCAATCACGATCTCACCTGAAGTAATGTTACGGTACACGACGTTCTTCAGGTAATGAGCCTTCGGTTTCCCATGATGCCTAACGTTATCGTCCATCGTCTGGACCCATTCAGGTTGATCAACGGTCTGATGCTCCAGCATCGGATCATCGACGTTGATCGCACCACGCTGAAATGTCGCAACGTCCTCGTGCGCGGAATATTTTCCATCGGCAGTGCTTAGAAACCGACTTTCTCCGATCTCGCTCTTCGCAATGAATTCGTGACAGAACTCCCCTCCGATATAGCCGTTGTCGGACTCAACCATCAGAGTCTCAAGCCCAACGCGCTTGAAGATCCGACCATAGGTTGCAGCCATCCTGTCGTACTCCCGTCGGAAGTCCTCCTCGTCGGAATGAAAGGAGTATGCGTCCTTCATAACGAACTCCCGAACCCGTAGCAGACCTCCGCGGGCACGAATCTCGTCTCGAAACTTCGTGGAAAACTGATAGATGTTGAATGGTAGATCGCGATAGCTGACCTGGAACCCTCTGACGACGTCGACCATCATCTCCTCGGCAGTACCGCCGAGTGCAAACTCGGTTCCGCGCCGGTCCTCAACTCGCATCAGTTCGAAATTGGCCGTGTCAGTGCGATTCGTTTCCTTCCAAAGTTGCAGAGGGTGGAGTGTGGGCGTAATCATCTCCTGCGCACCAGTCGCATCCATCTCCTGCTTGATTATGCTCTTGATCTTCTCGTGAACCCGCCATCCCAGCGGCAGAAAGAAGTAGCGACCAGCAGCCGATTCCCGAATGAAGCCGCCTTTCAGCAGGAGTTGGTGACTGACAATGGGCGATGCAACTGAGTCGCCGTACACTGACTTTCCGAAGAGATGTGAGTACTTCATAGGATTCGGAAGCAAGCATATGGAAGGCGCGGCGGGGATGCAACCGTCTGGATCTTGTGGGTAGAGTTTCAGCGGCGATGGGCGACTACAGAACGCCAACCTCGCAAACCGATACTTCTTGGGTTCCGGTGGTTGCTGACTCTGGATGTCGCAGCGACATAACATCGACTTTTCGACCTGTCACCTAACTCTGTCTCATCAGTGCAGGTTGTACCATCCACACAACTCATTCCGTATGACCCTTACTGGCACTTCAGACGCCCGACACGGTGAACGTCAAAAGGGAGTTATCTCGCTCTACAGTTCTGGCTTTCGTGCTATCAGCAAGAACTCCTTGGCGACGAACGACAGTTCGCCATCGCTTTCGATCAATCGTTCCAACTCAAGTAGTCGATCGAAGTGAGACTCAACTGAGAATCCTTCGACCATCGAAGGGATTGCGCGTAGGTAGTAAACGACCGCCCCAACGTCGCTGAACCTCAGCGTGCCATCTCTTGACTCGCTTTCAACGACGACAAGGCCAGCGCGCTCCAAGCGTTCTGCCCGAGCCTCAAGCGTGGAATCCGACAACTCTGGTTCGCCACCCATCGCGAGAACCAAGTCAACAGCCCAGTCGCGATGAACCTGTTCGGTCAGAAAGGTGCCTCCCGGCCGGAGGCAGCGGACGATCTCGCTGGCGTTGATCGATCCGTGCCGGTTGAGTACTACATCGAACGATTCGTCCTCAAACGGGAACCGATGGCCGTCCTCACAGCTTGTTTCAACGAGCGTACCTCCAAGCTTCTCTAGTCTTTCCCTGGCAATCGGAACGTTGGGTCGATACGCCTCGGTTGCCACGACGACCTCAGGCCAGCTCCCTCGCATCTCCGCCAGCCTCTCGCCGCCTCCGGTATCCAAGTCGAGGAGTGATCGTGCGCTCGCCATCACCTTCTCAGCTCGCCCTCGGTACGACCACGGCCTCGGATCTACAGCCATTCGCCCTCGCAAGTAGGAGAAATCCCAACCACTGAAGCCTCTCTCCTGCTCAGCTATCCAACTCCGCTTGAGCTCTTCCGAATCCATCATTGCACCATTCCATCTCTGAGACACTTCCGCGTCAAGGTTGCCTAGTCCTGCGAACGACTACGCAGAGCTCGATGCAGTCTCGTCATCGACCTGAGATCACCTGCATTGGTACGATCACATCGCGTCTCAGTTTCGAATCCACGAACCACGGCGACATAACGTGATTTTTCCACTGGTCTACTGACCCGGCCCAGGCAATCGAGGAGGTTCCCTCCATTCCAGTGAAATGTCTGGCCCTCGCGGGCACTTCAGCCGCTGGGCACAGCGCCGCTCAAAAGGAAGTTATGTCGCCAAGAGATCAGCTACTGACTGCTGCTCCGGCTCTCCTACGACATCCAGAAGTCGATCACCTTGTTCGCCACTGAGTCCGGCGATTCTTCATCGTTGCTCAGTACTAGGCTGGAAAGACACGAGCGTGACACAAGCATTTTCATCTCTTCCTGCTGCGACACGTAGTGCTCGATGACCTCCGCTCTATCTTGACCGATTCGTCGCATGTACTTCTTCCACCCGTGATCACTCCTGCGCTCAAGTCTGTCCCACAGCGTGTCGGCACTCGCGGTCAACAGCACCAGTCGTGTCCCAAGCCGAGACAAGACTTCATCAATCGGGACCATGTCGGCCCACTGCACGTGCGGATAGTGGACACAATGCGTCAGGTGAAACCTCTCGAACAAGAACGCGATCCGATGCTGCGTCTTTCCCCGAACGTCCCACGTCCGAAGCTCTTCGAATCGGGTTCGCTGCTCAATCCATTCACAGATTCCCCTCAGTAACTCCACATTGTCCTCTGTGGTGATCGTGCCTGTGTCTTCGAGTTGCTCTATTACTCGCTGAGTGTGATGCTCGGTCAGACAAATCAGCGACTTCTGAGGAAGGGACCCGAGCCTGTCCGACCCGAGGATTTGACTCACTACCTTACTCTTGCCGCTCGCGCACACCCCTTCGAGCACGAGACCTTTCAGCATCGGTGCATCCTACGGCATGACGTATGACACGTCCATCTCGGATCATCGGTTTGAGGCAAGAAGAGGATCGGCCGCGATGGGATCCTGCCGACTGATGCGAGCGATCGCTTGAACCCTTCATCTCGACGAACCGGTTCCCTCTTTTCCATGTCTCCGTTTGGCCCTTACGGGCACCTCACCGACTGAGCACGCCGCCGCTCAAGGCGGCCGCTCTACAGCTCTACCTCCACATGCCGACGCATTCTGGAGTGGTGATCAAAGTCCTGGGAGACGCTGTAGGCTACGATGAGATAGAGGTTGGTGCCTGGAGAGAGATCGAACGAGCGCCCAGGGCCAAGAGCCGGATCGAGCCTGACGTGTACTTCAACTACGCCATCGCTGATCCGGCCGTCCACGTTCCTGACGATGGAGCTCTCGCCAAGCGATTCTACCGGCCGCGGATCGCCTGCCCTCACAACGTAGAAGTGGCGCGCCTCGCTCTGCCCGCTCTCTACGCGTGCCATAACGAGATCTGCGCCGACGATATCATCCGAGTCATTAAAACCAACCGCGACCCAGCCGGTAGTCGGTGCCGTCAGAGAGAACTCTATTCCGTCCTCGCGATGCTCCCACGAGACGGTCATGCCTCCGGTCTCGATTGGGTTCGCGCCGAGCGGCATTAAAAAGAGCACCAAGCCTCCAAGAAGAAAAAACTGTCGCAAACTCCACCTCCACCACCCGCAAGCGGTCACCAATCAGTTCGAACTCATCTCGCTCGCACCCCACTCCCCATCAGCCCCCTGGAGGACGGATTTAGGCTCCGCCTCAAGCAGGTGCGCACACGAGACCTCAGGCAGTCAGAACAGGTTCGCGTCCAGAGAGTTTCTTGTCATGACGAAATGCCCAGCGCATTGAGAAGATGACGGTAAGCGAGCCGACCGCCAATGCGATTGGGTCCGCGAGGACGACGCCGGTTGCGCCAATCGCGTTTACGCCCCAGACCATGACAGCTACCCCAACGATCGGTCGGGTCATGGCGAGGATGAGCGCGAGCATCGATCTGCCGATCGCCTGATAGAAGGCAGTTCCAATGAAGTAGGTTGGGAATACCACCATCGCCAGAGAGGCGATTTGCATGATCGGAGCCCCGGCCGCAATGTACTCGACGTCGTCGGAGAAGATTCCCAGGAGCTGCCTTGGGAAGAGCACCATGATCGCCATCCCAACAAGGAGCATCACCGTAGAGGCGATCATGGCGAGGCGAACGGCCTTCCGAACTCGGTCCATCTTTCCAGCCCCGTAATTGAACCCAACGATCGGCGGTACCGACTGGGCGAGTCCCATCGCCGGGAGCGCGAGGATGAGGATCACTCGGAAGACGACCCCGTAGGCACTCACGACCGCGGCCCCGGCAACACCAACGAGGAGCACGTTGCGCAGCGCGAACATCACGCCGGTCGTTACCTGGCGTACGGCCCCGGAGGAACCAACGGCGAACACCTGGCGCAGAGGCCGGAGTCGTGGAACAAGGTCTCTGAAGGTGAGATGAATCGCCCCAAGACGCCTCACATAGAAGTGCGCGAGGATCGCAGCGTTGAGGACGTGCGCAATCAAAGTGGCGGCGGCAGCGCCTGCCATGCCCCAGCCGAAACCCATGATAAAAATGGGATCAAGAACGATGTTGAGGCCGACACCTGAGGCGAGGGCGACCATCGATCGGCGCGCCTGACCCTCGGCGCGTACGAGATTGTTTCCGGTAAAGTGGAGCACAAAGAACGGTTCTGCGAAGAGGATCACTCGGAGGTAGCTGATCGTGGGCTCCAGGAGCTCACCCTCTGCGCCAAGGAGCGCGGCGATCTCTTCAACAAAGAGCAAGCCGGCGACAGAGATGACGAGGCCGAGGAGCGCCGTCGTCCCAATGACGGAACCAAGCACTCGCCGCGCCTGCTCCATCTTGCCTGCTCCGAGCGCGCGGGAGACGACCGACGCACCGCCAATTCCCATCAGGCTTCCAATCGCCATGACGATCATCTGGAACGAGAAGATCAGAGCGAGTGCGCCCATACCTGCCGGACCCACACCCCGCCCGACAAAGAAGGTGTCCGTCAGGTTGTAGATCGAGTTGACCACCATCGCGATCGATGCCGGTATGGCAATACGAGCGAGGAGTCGCCCCATCGGCATCGAACCAAGGTGCTCTGCACTGTCTTTCTTGTCGTTGCTCACAATCCCTCTAGTCGCGTGGGAAGATCACTCCAAGCACAGTGTCGATCTTCAGGAGGCTCTTCTTCACGGTCTTCTTGATCGACGACGGAAGTGCCTTGCCCTCACAGAGCGAGAAGAGCTCGTCGACAACGCCTTTGATCTCGTCGACGGCGACCTGTACGCGTAGGTCGTTGTTCATGGCGTGCTCGAAGAGCGGAACGATCTCGCGGGATGCGGCCTCCATACGAGGCGTCGTCTTTGCGCTGGGTCCATCTGAGGAGAGCAGGTTCTTCACATGCTCCTGGAGTTCGGTGAGCTGGTTGCAGCGAGACTCCATGAGTGCGTCCGTGATGTTGAGCTTGTCGCGGTAGTAGCCGTAGATGAGCAAGAACCGGATGTGCTGGCCGTTGCAGCCCTTCGCGATCATGTGCTCCGGGTAGATCACATTGCCCAGGCTCTTCGACATCTTCTTGCCGTCGACAATGAGGTGTTCGCCGTGTAGCCAATAGCGGACGAACTCCTGCCCACCGGCGCTCTCCATAACCGCACCGTTGTAGTCGTGGTGGCGACACTTGTTGTCAATCCCGCCGCAGTGAATGTCGAGCTCAAAGCCGAGGGTCTGTTTGATCATTGCGGGATCTTGGATGTTCCAGGAGGGTCGCCCCTTCCCAATAGCCGTGTCCCAGCTGATCGGATCACCCTCTTTGTAGCCGTGCCAGAGGATGAAGTCGCCGAGGTTCCAGCGAAGACCATTGTAGGTGTCCTTGCTAAAACGAACCTTTGTCTTGGGCCAACGGCTCATATCAAGACCAAAGACCTCGCCGAATCGTGGAAAGGTGAGGGGATCAAAGTAGACGTTGCCGCCATGCCAGTAGGCGTGTCCCTTCTCGATGAGGATCTGGATCACCTCCACGGCCTCGTCGATGCTGGTCGAACTGCGCGGGATGTACTTCTCCGGAGGAAGCTTGATGCCCAGGAGCGTCGTCTCTTCAAAGAAGGTGGCAACCACCGGCTCGGTCAGCTTGAGAACACCAATACCCTCTTCAGCCGCTGTTGATATTGTCTTGTCTTCAACGTCGGTGAAGTTGATGGCGCGGTGCACCTTGTAGCCAAGGTATTCGAGATAGCGAACAAGGATGTCCTCGTAGGCGAAGGTTCGGTAGTTGCCGATATGGGGACGCCGATAGACGCTCGGTCCGCAGGTGAAGATCTTGACCTCGCCAGGGACACGAGGACTGAACAGCTCCATTCGATTGCTGAGCGTATTCCGGACGACAAGGCCGCGAAAATCGTCAGATTGCATGAATACTCCGTCTTTGGTTTTCACCAAAGGTCGCACATCGGTCTGGCGGAGACAAGCCGAGGGGTGTCACGAAGCGTGGTGTTCAGAATCGACGTCGCGAGCGAGTGTAGGCAACGAACGGAGTTCGCGGTTGCGCGCCGGTCCATTTGGACTCCTCGGCACCAAGAAGTCGAAGCGTTCTCATCAACCGGAAGCTAACCCAAGCCGACGCATTTGGATCCGCGAGGTACTCCCATTGACCGCTATCGCTCCGCTGCGCTTCGACCCAGTCGGCCAGGTCGTCTACCCGATCGTCTGTGCGACCGACTCCAGTGGCGACGGCAAGCTCGAGCAGGAGGGCAGGATCGAATCGAGCGAAGCGAGTGAAGAAGCCACGAACCGGGGTGAATCCGAGCACTCGCGCACTCTCAAAACCAAGCAGACTCCTGTCGCGGGTCTCTCTGGCGAGCAGATGGTCGAGACCCGTCCGCGCGGCGTCGGTCGTCCGAAGCTCAGGGTGGAAGCTGATAGCGAGCACGGCGCCGGTGGTGTTCGAGCGGCATCCCCACCGCGAATGCGGCAGTCGACGATAGCCTGCGACGAAACCATTCGTCCCGCCGGCGGTCCCGGTCGGCCAGGTTCCATCGCTCAGCCGGTTCTCGAGGAGCCACTCGTAGCCCCGCTCAGCCTCCGGTGATTCAGCCAGCCCTGCCGCACCGAGTCCGATGAGCGGGAGGGCGGTCTGCAGCGGGACCTTGTCGTAGCCTCGCTGCTCGCCGGCGTCATCCAGATTCGGCTTGCGGATGGGCCACGACCCGTCTGCCTGCTGATGACGCAGGAGGTATTCGGCTCCTCGATCGATAGCACGCCGGCCCCTGCGGGTCGTGCCGGCACCAAGTGTTCCAAGACGGAGGAGTGCCCATTCGGTTGGTGGTTCGCTCCAGGCGCCGTCGTCTTGCTGCAACTGAAGTAGGGTCA
>JANQQY010000559.1 GCA_028284845.1 Spirochaetales bacterium | reverse complement strand
TCAGCACCCCGAGCGTCCCCGCTCCAAGCACGACCCATCCGTAGAAGAAGGGGAATCGGGCGGGATCTATGATTCTCTTCAATCGTTCCTACTTGTACGGTGTGGAGTCGTAGACCGGGTCGTTGCCTACCCATCGTCCCGGAAGGACGGCCGGTACCGCCTCGCGCTCCGCGGGAGTGAGGCGTCGGTCGAGCGCACCAAGGGTGTCTTCGAGTTGCGCTGGAGTCCGCGCGCCAACGATTGGCGCCGTGATGCGAGAATCCGCTCGGACCCAGGCAATCGCCAGCTGAGCAGGCGTGAGACCAATCGATTCGGCGTACTCCACAAATCGCTCGGTGATATCGAGAGCCTGGTCGCTGTAGTAGCGCTTGTTGTAGTAGTCGTTCGCCTCGAGCCGCGCGCCAACGGGGAGTGGCTCGCCGCGCTTGTACTTTCCGGTGAGCATGCCGCCGGCGAGTGGGTTGTACGGAATCACGCCGATGCCCTCGCGCCCGACGAGTGGGAAGACCTCAACTTCCTGTGCTCGGTTGATCGCGTTGTAGGGAGGCTGGATGGAAGCGAAGCGAGAGAGAAGAGCCGTGTCCATATAGGTCAGGTAGGAGAGAAGCTGGTAGGCTCGTAGATTCGAGGCACCGATGTAGCGAACCTTTCCAGCACGGATGAGGTCATCGAGAGCCCTGGCGGTCTCCTCAGGCGGTGATCCCGTGTGCCAGCGGTGTATCTGATAGAGATCGATCACATCGGTCAGCAGACGATTGAGACTCTTCTCCACCTCGCGGATGATGTGGATTCTGGAGAGCCCCCCATCGTTCTCGTGCGGGCCCACATGGCCGTAGACCTTCGTCGCAAGCACGACCTCGTCGCGCACACCGCGCTCCTTGATCCACGCTCCCACCGTCTCTTCGGAGGCGCCCTCCGTGTAGACATCAGCGGTATCGAGGAAGAAACCGCCCATCTCCCGGTAGCTATCCATGATCGCAAACGAGGTCTCGTGATCGGCTTCCCGTGCGAACGTCATCGTCCCAAGGCAGATCTCGGAGACTCTGAGGCCGGACGTGCCGAGTCGAACGCTGCTGATGTGGTCAGGCATAGGACGATAGTATCGGGTCTATTGCGTCCGCGCTACGACGGCGAGGTTCATCTTCTCCTCGATACCGTCCACGCTCTGCTCGCGGGCCATGCGGGCTGACGCGACCGCGTCGAGCCCCTGTCGTACCGCGTCTTTGTACATCTCTACCGGCGCGACGATATGTGCTCCAAGGCTCTTGGTGTGCTTCTCGAGCTTCGCACAGGTGTTCACCGGCGACCCGATCACCGTGAACTCCAGTCTGCCCGTCCCGCCAACGGCGCCAAAGATCACCTTTCCTCCCGCGAGCGCAATTCCAAACTCAAATGGATGCTCGCCTCGCGATTCTCGACCATCTCGCCATCGAATGAGCTCGGATCGAAGCTGAATCGCGCATCGAAATGCATCGGCATCACAGGTGTCGCTATCGGCGGCAGCCCCGAAGTGGCAGAGCACGCCGTCACCCATAAACTTGTCGACAATGCCGTTGTGCCTGAGCACGACCCGAACGACGATTCTCTGGTACTCGGCGAGTGCCTTCATGACTTTGTCGGGGTCGATCGACTGGGCCCAGGTACTGAAACCCCGCAGGTCGACCATGACCGTCGCAGCCTTCCGCACCTCTCCCTCGCCGGGTCGGAATTGTTGGTCCGAGGTGAGAATCTTGTCCACGACCTCCGGACTGAAGTAGCGCGAGAGCTCCTCGCGTGCTCGGCCCTCCGTTGCGCTCGTGACGAGCAGCGTTCCGTTCCTCTTCACTGCAACTGTGAGGATCGCGGTCATCACGAGGATGGCGATGATGCGATCGACCTGTGCACCAACGAGTACCTCCGTGCCATTCACGTAGCTCACGAAGTCGCGGGTGACACCGCTATCCGCCCAGATCGCGTAGAGCGTGAGAACCACCCAGCCGATCGCGGCCAATATCCCGGCGAACAGGACATACCGATGGTCGTAGCGAAGTGCGCGAAGCGCCACAAAGA
>JANQQY010000223.1 GCA_028284845.1 Spirochaetales bacterium | reverse complement strand
TGACCGTGACGATGCTCCTCTACAACACATTGCAGGCCGCCCACCGCAGGACATCATTTGAGGAGCTTCCATGAATCGTGTTCCAAACGTCGTAGACCGAGTCCGCATCCGGAGGGTCCTCATCAGCGTCTCGGACAAGAGCGGGCTTGAGCTACTGGCTAACGGAATCTCACGCCTGGATGGACTTGAGGTCCTCTCAACTGGCGGAACCTTTGCGAGGCTCAGCGACCTCATCTCAGGGGATGGGAGGCTGAGGCAGGTGAGCGACTACACCGGCCAACCGGAAACGCAGGGCGGTCTCGTCAAGACACTCGACTTCAAGATCTACCTGGGGCTGTTGAGCGAACCGTTCAACACATCCCACGATCAAGATCGTGACCGACTCGGCGCCGGTCTGATCGACATGGTGGTCGTCAATCTCTACCCATTTCAGGAAGTGTCGGGCCGCGGCGACACCGATGGTGAGGACGCCCGCAGCAACATCGATATTGGCGGACCTACCATGCTCCGGGCGGCAGCAAAGAGCTTTCTCCGCGTAGCACCCGTATGCGACCCGGTCGACTACGAGTCGGTCGTGAGTGAGCTGGACGGATCCAACGGGTGCCTCTCACTCGCAACTCGTTACCGGTTGGCGCAGAAGGCCTTTGCACATACCGCGAGCTACGACACCGCAATCGCATCCTACCTCGCGGATCAATCCTACGCGGAAGCGATTCGCCCCTACGGAATCAACAATGAGTAATCGCACTCAATACCGAACGATCAATCCAGATGAATTTCCACAGTCGATGGAAATCAGCTTTGGAGGCGGCAAGGAGCGACAGACGCTTGTCTACGAGCGCGCAACCTGGACCATCGACGGAGAGGAGCGGGGACTTCGGTATGGGGAGAACCCCGATCAGAGCGCCGCGCTCTACCGCCTCGTCAACGGCAATCTGACTGCCGGCGGAGTAACAACGATTGCACCGGGGCGTCATCTGGCGAGCAACCTCGAGTTGCTCCAGAGCGGTAAGCATCCGGGCAAGATCAACATCACCGATGTCGATAGTGCTCTTAGTATCCTTCGATTCCTCACCAACCGGCCGTGCACGGTCATTGTAAAGCACAACAACCCGTGTGGGGTCGCCCTTGGAGAGACCACGGTGTCGAGCTACGAGAGGGCCTTTCTCGCAGACCGGGTTGCGGCGTTCGGCGGCGCGGTAGCGATCAATCGCCCCGTCGACTTGCCCACGGCTCAGGCTATCTCGGAGTCGTACGTCGAAGTCGTGGCCGCGCCCGAGTTCGAACCCGGCACGATCGAAGTGCTCTCGAAGCGCAAGAATCTTCGAATCATGCGGATCGCGCAGATGGAGCGCCTCGCGGAGTTTGCCTCACAGCGGGTGGTCGAGTTCAGCTCGCTCATCGACGGCGGCATCGTCGCGCAGTGGTCACAGGTCCCGGTCCCACAGACCGAGTTCACCCCGGCGCGTGTCGAGCGAAAGGGCGGGACCGTCGAGATCGCCCGCACGCCAACACAATCGGAACTGGATGATATGTACTTCGGTTGGATGGTCGAGTACGGAGTGACAAGCAACTCGGTCATCTTTGTTAAAGATGGTGTGACCTTGGGGATCGGGACCGGCGAGCAAGACAGGGTTGGCGTTGCGGAGATCGCTCGTGATAAGGCCTACCGTAAACTCGCAGAGCGATTGTGCTGGGATGCGCACGGGGTCCAGTTCGCCGAGATCTCCTCTACGCCGGCAGGTGAGGAGATCTGGGCGGAGGTACAGGGCCGACAGGCTGACCTTCCTGGGGCGACGATGGTCTCTGATGCCTTCTTTCCATTTTGTGACGGCCTCGTCGTTGGACTCGAACAGGGAGTCCGGTCGGTGATTCAGCCGGGCGGGAGCCTGCGTGATCACGAGATCATAGAGGCGTGTAATGCCGTGGGAGCCACGATGATGTTCACCGGCCAACGATCGTTCCGCCACTGACGAGGAGGAGTTGGGAATAATGGGCCGAATTTTGAGTATTCTCATAGAGAGGTTTGTATGAGCGACAGCAAAGATGTGGTACCCACAAAGACGCTGGTAAAACAGGGAACAACCGGAGTTGGCGGCGTGGCAGGCGGTGCGGCCTTGCTCATTCTTGGTTCGCTGGGTGGTCCGTGGGCTTGGATCATCGGCGGAGCGGTGACCCTCGTTGGAGCCGCGGTCTCTGCGGCAAGCAAAGATGATCGTCTCGCAGGCGGAGTCGTCGCGGGTGCAGGAGTATTGACGATTCTGAGTGGAATAGGCCTTGGAATCGGAGGCGGACTCCTGACACTCGGTGGAATT
>JANQQY010000221.1 GCA_028284845.1 Spirochaetales bacterium | reverse complement strand
GACCGCTGAGCTGGTCACATTTCAGCGATACGACGAGTCGCGCATCACACGGACGAGTTCCGAGCATTACGGCTTCCGCCTCCGGGACACTGTGATTCCCATCATCCAGTATGGTGAGCGCAAGAAGGTTCCGGAACACGGCGTAGTGATCGTGCTGAGATCCGACGATCGTGAGGTTGCGCTCGTCGTTGACCGGATCGTCGGCTATCAGCAGTTCGTCGTACGCGCGATGCCGGAGTACGTCGGCAACATTCGAGCGGTTTCCGGGTGCAGTATCCTTGGCGACGGCACGATCTCATTTATCCTTGATGTCCCCGAACTCATCGAACAGGAGCTCACACGTGTCGGGACTGGTTGAACTCACTGACAGCGACTTTGCGGAAGTAGTCCGCGTTATTCACTCGCGATTCGGAATCGACCTGACCAAAAAAAGGACTCTGATTCGCGGCCGTCTCAACCGGACGATTCAGAAGCTCGGCTACAACGACTTCGGGGAGTACATGGAAGCGGTTCGGGCGGACGAGTCGGGACAGCAACTCCTCGAAATGGTCGACCGGCTCTCCACCAATCACACCTACTTCTTCCGCGAGCCCGATCACATTCATTTCCTCACGGAAACGGCCTTCCCCTCGCTCTGGGGCAGACGAGTTGAGGCGGGTCTCGCCGAGTGCAGGATCTGGTGCGCGGGGTGTGCGACCGGAGAAGAGCCCTACTCAATCCTGATTAAGCTCGCAGACGAGTACGGGGTCGGCGCCTTGCCGGCACACCCGATTGTCCTCGCGACGGACATCTCGAAGACGGCGCTCGAGACGGCGCGTCGTGCTGTCTACCCGGACTCTCGAGTCGCTGCGGCCGGCAACATCGTTCAGCGCGGGTATGCGACGCAACGCGAGGGCGGCGAGGTAAGCATCAGTCCGGCCATCAGATCACGAGTGCTCTTTAAGCGGCTCAACCTAATGCGGACCTCGCTCCCATTCAAGAATCGGTTCCATGTAGTCTTCTGCCGCAACGTGATGATCTACTTCGACCAACCCACTCGGCGACTGCTGATCGAGCGCATTCAGCGTCACCTCGTCCCGGGAGGCTACCTCTTCCTGGGTCATTCCGAGTCGATGGGTCGCTCGGTCGAGGGGTTTGAGTACATCCGTCCTGCTGTCTACCGGAAGAGTTCATGAGCACCCCTATTCGCGTTCTTATCGTCGACGATTCGGCGCTCGCTCGCAGAATCATCTCCGACGCCATCTCCCGTGACGACGGCATCGAGGTGATCGGCTCCGCCTCGGACGTCTATATCGCACGCGACAAGATCGTCAGGCTCAGGCCGGACGTGATCACCCTCGACATTGAGATGCCGCGGATGGACGGAGTCCAGTTCTTGAAGCGCCTCATGCCGCAACACCCGGTTCCGGTGATCGTTGTCTCGGCGCTCTCCAAGCGTGGAGCATCGATCACACTCGATGCCCTGGCGAGCGGCGCAGTGGACTTCGTCCCGAAGCCTTCCGCTCGTAGTGGAGACAGCCTCACCGCGATGGCGGATGAGTTGGCCGCGAAGATTCGAACGGCGGCGACGACCGATGTACGGAAGTGGCGCGACCGTAGCTTTGATCGAGGCCGCATAGCTGCGGGTCCGAAGCCGCGGCGGCAGAGAACGCGAGAGGTGATTGCCGTGGGAGCGAGCACAGGGGGCACGGTGGCGCTCACACGGATCGCGCAATCGCTTCCGAGCGACATTCCGGGAACGGTAGTCGTCCAGCACATGCCACCTGTGTTCACATCGATGTTCGCGGACAAGCTCAATGGCGTCTCCTCGGTCCGTGTCAGAGAGGCTCGCGACGGCGAGCGCCTCCACACCGGCTTGATGCTCATCGCACCCGGCGGCCTCCATACACGAGTCGAGAGGCGCCGAGGTGACTACCTGATTCGTGTTGAGAGCGGAGCGCCGGTCAGCGGCCACTGCCCCTCGGTAGATGTCCTCATGGAGTCGGTGGCACAGAGTGCCGGGGCACGGTCGATTGGTGTGATGTTGACGGGGATGGGGTCGGACGGG
>JANQQY010000201.1 GCA_028284845.1 Spirochaetales bacterium | reverse complement strand
AGCAGGCGCTCAAGCGTCTGGAGATTTCCCGGGTGATACTAAGCCACCTCACGTGGGTCGGCACCGCGAGGGCCATTCTCGACGGTACCTCAACGACGGATCCCGCGACCCACTCCGACCATGCCGCGTCCGAGCTTGGGCAGTGGCTGTTGACAGAGGCGAAGACAACGATCACCGACCGAGAGGTACTCAAGAACCTGACGACGGCACAGCGATCGCTACACGTAACGTTCGGACTGATCTCTGACTGCCTGACGGACGATACGGGATGCACCGATGTGGAGGAGCGGTTCGCCGACCTCTTACAGATCTCGCAGCAGATTGTTGAGATGCTCACCGCGGCTCAGACCGGGTCGTTTGTGGAGTGGTCGCCGGCCTTTGCCGTTGATGTTGAAGAGTTCGACCGACATCACCAACGACTCTTTGAACTTGTCGAATCGCTCTACCAAGCGATGAGCCGGGGAGTTACGGGCAACGATCTCTCCTCCCTCTTTGACGAACTCGTCAGCTACACCCAGTACCACTTCACCTCTGAAGAGCGGGTCTTTGAACACTTCGCCTATCCCGGCTGCGCGGAACAACAAAAGCAGCATCAAGAGCTGGTAAACGGCGTCGAGAAGCTACGACGGGAGCTCCTTGAGGGACGGCCGATGGTCGCCGTTGAAGTGATGGAATTCCTACGAGACTGGCTGACAAACCACATCAAGGGATGTGATAAGGCGTACGCCGCGTTTCTCCGAGATAAGAATGTGGGCGAGGTGCTCCGCGAATCCACGCTACGAGGTGCCGCTGGCCGTCGTGAGAAGCACGACAGGGATCAACCCGGCACCGAGTATGGCGAGTGACGGAACGGCCGCTGCCTCCCAAAACCCCTCAGCGGCCAACAGATAGCCCCAGATCGCGAGCGTGTCCGAACCAAAGGGACGAAGAAGAAGCGTGATAGGCAGCTCCTTCATCACGTCCACAAAGACGAGGGCGAGCGCGGCAAACAAACCGCGCCGCATGATTGGTAGGTGAATTCTACCGACGATTCGCGGCTGGCTTGCACCGAGGGTTCGTGCCGCCTCGTCAAGCGAAGGGCGGATGCGAGAGAGCGCGGCATCGACGCTGTTCTGAGAGACGGCGAGAAACCGGACCACATAGGCGAAGGTAAGAGCCGCAATCGATCCGGTGAGCACCGATCTGACGCTCAATCCAAACGACTCGAGCAGAGTCACGAGCGTGCGATCGAGCCCCGTCACGAACAGGAGAACGCCGACACCCACAACCGCGCCAGGCATCGCGTAGCCGATCGTGGCTACCTTCGCCGCACTCTTCTCGAATGGCCTTCCGGAGGCCCGAACGCTGGTGGCAAGGATGAGTGACCAGACCAGAGCGGCCACAGCCGCCAGCGAGGCAAATCCAACCGTGGTCGCAGTGTACCTGCGGAATGCCACATTGAGGGTTCCGCCGGGGCCCTGTTGTGCGATCTCTCTGACCGCCCAGATCACGAGCTGGACCGTGGGAAGGAGAAAG
>JANQQY010000198.1 GCA_028284845.1 Spirochaetales bacterium | reverse complement strand
TGAGGTGATCGTCCGGGTAGCCGATTCGCCCTGAAGTTGAAGGTCGGTCGTTCGGTTCTCCGCAATGGCATTCTCGTGAATCCACCCGGTGGTTTGCCCATCAACCAGAGTTACTTGGATAAAACCGGAACGAGACTCCTCGTACGAGACCTCATCTCCGAATTCAAGGGTGGAAACGATGGTGCTGAGGAACCCCGGACTCGACCGAAGCTCGGCATCTCGGACCTGAACAAAAAGGATGTCCCCTGCGTCCAGCGCCACTACCAAGAGCGCAACCAGCAACAGGAGAGCACCGGCGATCACAGTGCGTCGCATAGAGCCCCCCGCAGTGAGTATAGCTGAGTTGCTTAGAGATTTCCGAGAGCGGAGTCGAATCTCCGTTGTGCCGCGTTCTGGTCGATGCGCGCCCCTGGTGTCACGCTGGCGAGCTCTGTCCTCTCAAGATCAGCGATCCGGGATGAAGGGCGCGGGTGAGTCTTCGAGAAGCCCCGAGGTTGTCGGGAACCCTCGTACTCGGCACGCTGCACTTCGTCCATGCGCTCGAGAACTCGAATGATCGAATAGGGATCGTACCCAACGGCCAGCAGGAGACCCACGGCGATTCCGTCGGCCTCTCGCTCCGTGGCGCCGGAGTATCCCCGGGTAACGAGTGAATCGACCATATCACCGGTAGTGTCCGTGAAGAGGGAGGTGACCTCTTCGACCTCTTCAGGTGTGGCCGCATCTACGACCTGAAAGACTCCGTCCTGCACGGCGCCGAGCACCCTGGCGGTCCTGATGCTGCCCAGTCCGTGTCGTTCAACGACATGTGCTATCTCGTGCGCGAGAACAGCGGCAAGCTCGCCTTCCGTTTCCGTGAGCTCGATCATCCCGCGAGTGATAAAGATATGCCCGCCTGGGGTAGCAAATGCATTGATCTCGTCCGTATCAAGAACAAGAAAGGTGTAGCCGTGATAGAGAACCGGTCGCGCCGACACAAGGGCAAGCGATTGACCTACTCGATTGACGTAGATGTTTACAAACGGATTTCCGTAGGGGATGTAGTCTCTCAGGATCTGCGCGGCGACCGAGCGACCGATGTAGTACTCCTGCTCAGGTGTGAAGGGGCTTCGCGCCGCGTCCACAGAATCCGCAAAGGAGCGAAGGCCGCTCGACGCGTTGTTGAATGCCTCAACCGTCCCGCTGTCAACGATGCCGAGGTTAGCGCCGGCGTCTACGATGCCCGCCAACGCCGCGCAGCCACTCAGAAGGAGCGTCGCGGCAAGGACAAGAAGGCACACCGCGGTGCCACTTGAGCCTGGGGTTTTGGTGCGCGTCACTCCTCCCCTCCGGCAATTCTGGCGTCGATGTCATTCAGGAAGCGGCCAAGTTCGTCGTAGGGAAGAAGAAGACGCTCCATCGCGTCGACGTGCGAGTAATCGAGCTCCTGTTGCTCGCGAAACTCGGTTTCCACGCGTTCGCTGAACCCACGGCCCGCGAGCGCGACCTCAGAGGCGGTAACCGATCCGTCAGTGCGGCCGCCGGTCAGGTTGAGGTCGTCAGGCGCAAGAACTGACGAGGTATGGACCCAGCCGCGGCTCCGCAGATCATCTGATTCGATCTCCACCCAGTCCCCACGAACGGTCCGAACGAGCACTGAGGTTCCATATGCGAGTTCGCTCTGGATGGGAGCGAGAAAGCCTGCAGCGGCCCTCAAACCCGCTGCGCGAACGGAAATGGCCAGCGTATCGCCTTCGGAGATCGCAAAACTCGACCCGGCGATCACGACTATCAACAGCAGCACGATGTACTTGCGCATACACCCTCCGCTCATATGGTACTGTCGTGCGCTCGCTTTGTGTTGGTTCTGCGCGAAGGTACAATCCGAGAATGGCCGAACGACTCGGTACTCATCTCAAGCGCCTGATCATCCCGGTCTACGTGCCAATGACGCTCGCCTCGATCGGAATGGCGGCTCCCAGCGCTGCATTCCCCCAATACCTAGGGGCGCTCGGAGCAAGTGTGGCGCTGATAGGTGTCGTGATCTCGCTCAGGGGTGTTGGGAACGTCATCAGCGATCTGCCGAGTGGCATCATTCTTGGTCGATTCCCGGTCAGAAGCGTCCTCCAAGTCGTACTCCTGCTTTCGGCTGCCAGCTCGGTCGGGGTGGCAATCGTCGACAATGTCTCCGCCATTGGAGCGCTCGTTCTCATGAACGGAGCGTCGACGACGGTCTTTGTCACCGGCATGATGACCTACGTACGGCTCCGCGTTCCCGCCACACGTCGTGGACGGGCGCTCTCGCTCGTGGGTGGTACAGTCCGACTCGGCGCGGTGATTGGTCCAATCGCAGGAGGCTTCCTCGCGGATCGGCTTGGCGTGCGGTTCGCTATCTTGCTCCAAGCTGCATGCTTCTTTCTGGCCTTCCTCGTGGTTGCGCTCTCCCGTGGCGCACATGAACCGAACAACCCTCAGGCAGAACCGCAAGCAAGCGCCAAGGTCTCTGAACAGATCCGTGCAGTCCGTGAGGGTCTTCGTGGCCGATGGCGCGCGCTCGCGATGGTTGGATGCGCCATCCTTGTTCTCCAGATCCTTCGCGCCTCTCGGTCGGTCCTCCTCCCCCTCTGGGGTGAGGGGATGGGGCTCAGCGCGACGCTGATTGGAACCGTTATGAGCACCGGTGCGGCGCTCGAACTCATCTTGTTTGTTCCTTCAGGCATCATCATGGATCGGGCGGGACGAAAGACTGCAGCGGCGCTCTGCATTGGAATATTCGCCCTGGGGCTGCTCGCACTCGGTTTCACATCCGCGTTGGCGGGGTTCTTCGCGGCGAGTCTTGTCATTGGAATGGGCAATGGTTTTGGTGCCGGAATCAATATGACGATCGGGACAGACCTGGCGCCGGATGGCGCGGTGAGCGAGTTCATCGGATTATGGCGGCTCTTTGGGGATCTTGGCGCCTCAGCAGGGCCGGCGATCGTTGGGGCGGTTGCCGGCGCCGGGGGTCTGGTATCGGCAGTGTTCGCGACCGGAGTAATTGGTGTGATTGGCCTGGTAGTTGTCTTTCTTGGACCGGAAACGCTCGATATTGGACGACGGACGCAGATTGCTACCGACTGACCATCGGGGTATTCTTCACGCGAAAAGGGGTCACATGTTCACCATCAAGACTCTGAATGCCATCGCGCAGCGTGGGCTGGATGAGCTGCCCGCAGAGACATTTCGCATTGACGATTCCTCAGACAAGCCGGATGCGATTCTGGTGCGAAGCGCGAATCTTCACGATCAGGAACTGCCTGACAGCCTGATCGCAATCGCGCGGGCGGGAGCCGGCTACAACAATATCCCCGTCGAAGAATGCGGTGACCGGGGAATCGTGGTCTTCAATACCCCTGGGGCAAACGCCAACAGCGTCAAGGAACTCGTTGTCGCAGGCTTGCTTCTCTCAGCGCGTGACATCCAGGGAGGCGTCTCATGGGCCCGAGCAAGTGCAGGTGACCCGGATCTCGCAAAGCTCGTCGAGAAAGAGAAGCGCCGATTTGCCGGAACCGAGATAATGGGAAAGGCACTGGGCGTCGTTGGTCTTGGGGCGATCGGGGTGATTGTAGCCAATGCCGCAGCCGCTATGGGTATGCGCGTCCTTGGCCTGGATCCTTTTATCTCGGTTGAGTCTGCGTGGGGCCTCTCGCGCAGCGTCGAACGGGCACAGTCCTTGGAACATCTCCTGGCGAACTCAGACTACGTAACACTTCACGTGCCTCTCAATGAGAGTACGAGGAATATGATCTCGACCGAGCAGATAGCGTCACTCAAACACGGGGCGAGCATCCTCAACTTCGCTCGAGGCGGGCTGGTTGATGAAGTCGCATTGCTTGAGGTGCTCACCGCTGGAACCGTTTCACGCTACGTAACGGACTTCCCCTCGAATGAGGTAGCCGGGCACCCGAGCGTGATCCCCATTCCGCATCTTGGAGCATCTACCGCCGAAGCGGAAGAGAACTGCGCCGTCATGGCGGCACGGCAAGTCAGGGATTTTCTGACCGACGGGACCATTACCAACTCGGTCAACTTCCCGGAGTGCACACTGGGAAGTCTCAAGCACGAACGGTTACTGGTAGGCAATCGCAACATTCCCAACATGGTCGGCCAGATAACCACCATCCTTGCAAATCACTCAATCAACATTCTCGACCTGCTGAATCGCCACCGTGGCGACCTCGCATACAACATCATTGACGTCGCCGGCGAGATCCCGGAATCCGCAGTTGACCGACTTCGAGCTATCGAAGGGGTCATCTTCGCGAGAACCCTTCGACCGGCATAGGAGCACTCATGCGAAACCACCTCTCTAGACCCCGACGCAGCCTCCTGGGGCTTGTCATTCTTGCGATCGTCGTCGTTGCGGCGTGCAGCGAACCAACACCGGACCTTCCAGATGGGCTCTATGTCCAGATAGAGACCACAAGGGGGCGAATGATTCTCGAGCTTGAGCCGGAGAAGGCACCGATCGCGGTGATGAGCTTCGTGGGTCTTGCAGAGGGTACGATCGACAACGATGTCTCCCCGGGTCGCCCCTACTTTGACGGGCTCACCTTCCATCGGGTTGAGCCGGGATTCGTAATTCAGGGCGGCGACCCGAATGGCGACGGTACCGGCGGGCCGGGATATCAGTTTCCAAACGAGCGGCACCCCGACCTCCTCCACGACGGACCCGGAGTTCTTGCGATGGCAAACTCGGGACCCGACACAAACGGGAGTCAGTTCTACATCACGATGGCCGCCACTCCGTTCTTGGATGGCGGCTACACCGTCTTCGGACGCATCGTGGAGGGCCAGGAGGTCGTAGACTCGATCGAAGTTGGGGACACAATGCGCGAGGTCTCAATCTTACGAATCGGCGACACCGCGGAAGCGTACGCGGCCAGCGACGACGAGTTCCAGAGCTTGATCGACGCTCTCTATGCTGCCCGTGATGCCGACGTGGAGATAGCACGGCAGGCAGCCCTTGATGCGGCAATTGCGCTCTACCCTGGGATGATCGAAGACCCTGACACCGGTCT
>JANQQY010000190.1 GCA_028284845.1 Spirochaetales bacterium | reverse complement strand
CAAGCGAGATATCGGCGAGAGTTCGTAGTGGCGCCACCACCACAAGGGGCACGAAAAGCAGTACCGCGTAGATCTTGACGTGCCACTGGCGGATGATCGGTCGCCACATGAGGGGTCGCTCCCGGAGAGTTGAGTGCGTCGCGACCCGAGCGGAGAGCTTGGCCCCTCGGGCGACTCGAGTTGAGCGCAGATGCCCTCGAGGATTGCGTGAAAGCGACGGTGATTCCAGCCCCGCTGGGAGTGGCAAGTGATCTTGCGCTCGTTCTGCGTGCCGGTGACCCCCGCTGCCGTTGGGGTACGGCGTTCTTGGGGTGCATGCCACGACGATCGTTGCGGGTCACTGCAGGCGGCTGCCGCAGCGCGCGCAGCCTATCAGTTGGTCGTGCCGTGATACGGGTCGACGAGTCTTACCTTTGCTCGCTCGAAGCACTTCCAGCAGATGAGCGTGAGAACTCGACGGTGCGTAGGAGTGGCGCAAGTATGTCGCTCGATGCGCTGAGTCCCACTTCGATGGGGAAGATCAGCTACGCCGCACTAGTCAGGTCGATACCACTCTCGAATCGAGCTAGGGGATGTGAACGAATTCGTTGCGGCATAACTCTGACGAGATTCAGGGCGCAGAGGGGGTGCGGGGAGTAGCGACTAATACTCATTCGAACGCTACCTGTGGATTCGTGGCGAGAGTGATACGGCGGGCCGCGCGCGCCAGTTCCATAGCTGAAACCCTTCTCGCGATCTCCTGAGCGCAGGTGGAAGTCGTAGGCGACGCTTCTCCCGATCTCGATTCTGCGCGAAGAAGGTCAGCGCAGGTGAGCGACTCCCAGGATGCCGCTCCGAGCTTTGACTCTGACGACAGCGCGTGACTCAGTAAGTCAATCCCCGGCTTCGTGCGGCCTTGGGCGAGTTCGAGGAGTCCAGCATATCGCGCGAAGCTGCCGAAATAGACAATGCCGTAGCCGGCAGTTGCGAACCGTTCGATCAGAGGACGAAGCGTCTCGAGTAGCAACTCTCGGCGGTCCCCCGTTCCGACTATGGACGCAACCTCTGATAGGCCCGCGATCCCCACGCCGCCACCCGGCTGCTGGGCGAGTCTCAGGATATCGGCCTCTGAGAAGGAGCTTGCAACTGCCTCGCCGGCGCGAAGGTCTCCGAACTCGACGAGCGCCCAAGCCAGGGCCGCTCTCCAAGTCAGTGTCGCAGCGCCGAAGTCGGCCGCGACACGCAGTAGGCCGACTGCGTCGCTGAGCTGATCTTGCTCTATAGAGAGAAGAACGCTTTGCGCGGCGACCGTTTGATTGAAGTTGTGACCCGAATGGTCTCCGGCAATTTGTCTGTATCTCGAAAGATGCATTCTTGCAGCGTCGAGATCGCCTCGAAGTAGAGACAGCATGCAGTCGGTTGAGCCGGCGATCCACCGATACTCCGACAGCCCGATCTCTTCGGCTAGCCGTCTTACGTTCTCGTTCTCCGCGGCGACTCGGGAGATGTCACCCACCTCAAGGGCCGCAGCAATGATCCTCGTCTTCACCAGTAAGCGCGAGGACAAGTCCGGACTTGTGGCGACGATCTTTGCGAGGCGATCGAGTATCGCGATTCTGAACGGCGCGCCTAGTGGGCCCTCATGGCTTTCGACCTCAGCTGCAAGCACGGCGGCTTGAGTCTCCGGGGCGTCGTCTGAAGCGCCGATCTCGGTCGCTGTCTTGACTACGTCACTCTTACCGTTCGGATGATTGCTCCACTGCTGTGCCTGAGCGAGGCGAGCCAGGAGCTTTGCTCGCGTGAGTCCGTCGTGTTTGTCGACGGAATCAAGCGATTCATTCAGGAGCGAAACAAGAATCTCATCGTGAACACCGACCTCGATCGCGAGATAGTCGGGTGCCAACGCAAGCGCGCAACGAGCGAGATTGCTTGCGTCGCCCAGGTCGCGTGCCAGGCTTGCAGTATCCAGGATCAGTCGACGAGCCTCCTCTCTTTCTCCGCAGTACAGAGCTGCATGAGCTAGGTTGATGCGGATATCGAGCTTCGATGCCGCATCTAGGACTTGCGCGGCGTCCTCGACATCGAGAGCGCGCTCGAGGTAGTGCCTGGCCTTTAGGAACGCGTATCTTCGGGCGGAAGCTGTCGCGGCGGCGAGGCAAGCGTGGATCGTGTCGATAGCGTCGCTTAGCGGCCTTGCATTGACGAGATGAGTCGCAACTGCGTCGGTTGTGTTGAGATTGTTGTTGCCACGAATCAAGTGGGCCGCTTTCAGGTGGAAGCTCTTTCGGTCAGAAGGAGTCAGCGTGGCATATATAGACTCTCTAAGAATCGAATGGTTGAACTCGTACGACTCTCCATGTTCTTTGAGTATCCAGCCGTCTAGCGCGGGCTCTGCCAGTTCGGGTAAGTCCGCGATCGGAATCTCCGCAACCGCCGCGAGCGTTTCGGCGGGGAATCTGTCGCCGAGCGCTGAGGCAGCGCGAAGAATCTCTAGCGTTCCCGCTGGAAATCCACGCAACTGACGCGACACGATGTCTCCTGCATTCCACGAGATGCCTCGGAGATCGGTTGCGTCATCGCCGAGGTCGTGGATCTCGTCGAGGTGGTGTACGAGATGAGTGAGGTAGAACGCGTTGCCGCCTGTGCGATCGAAGAGTATCGAGACGAGCGACTCGATGTCTGTGCTGAGGGGGTCGAGAACCTCTCTGATGTCGGCCGCGGAAAGAGGTGATAGCGTCGCCCTGGTCGTGAAGGGGAGCGCTTCGACTTCGCATAGTGCTCCCGGTTTGGTCATTGCGAGTGCGCGCGGACGCATCGCGATGATCATGAGGAGCGGTGCAGTTTCGATTCGCTCGGCGATCCAGTAGAGCAGGGTTTGGGAGTCTTCGTCGAGATTGTGTGCGTCGTCGATATAGAGAACGGTGGTCTTGTTGCGAGCTGCGGTATAGATGAGGTCTGTCCATGTGGCGAATAGCCTGCTCCTGTCGGCCTTCGCTCGCGTTGCGTTCTCCGGGCCAAGCGCGTCTCGGCTAGCGCGTCCATACGCGAATTCGAGATCGTTGGCGAGAGTTTCCGTCTCGTTTGAATCGCCTGGCGTTCCTCTGATCTGGTCTAGAGCTATGTGCCAAGGTGCGAACGCCGGCTGCCCCTCGATCGAAGTCGCGCGTATGTTGAGAGCAGAGTAGTCGGCACCTAGCGCGAGTTTTGTCTCGTTCAGCAATCGGGTCTTCCCGATTCCTGGAGCCCCGGTGACGATCGCGACTCTGCCTCTGCGAGTTCGAGCGACCAGTCGAGCCTGCTGTGTTAGGGCTGAGATTTCGTGCCGGCGCCCGACGAAGGGAAGCTCGTCGATGGCGCTCGGATTTCGAGAGCCCGCCCCGGTCGTCTTGTGGACCTCCCCGATGAACCTATATCCACGTGCCCGGTGAGACTCGATGAATCGAGGAGACTTTGAGTCGTCGCCAAGGGCACGTCGCACCTCGAGTATGCATGTG
>JANQQY010000185.1 GCA_028284845.1 Spirochaetales bacterium | reverse complement strand
GACGGCAAGTCGGGAAAGACATCGGCGAATCCGATGTCACGCGAGATATCGTGATCCGGCTTTCCGTCGAGCTCGAGCTTCACGACCGGGAGGAATCCGGGTGCCTCTTTCGGGAGGCCGTTCACGATGGTTTGAGGACCACGCTGAGCGACATCAAGTGACGTACGAGGATCGAGAAGCTCGGCACTCTTCACCCTGTTGGTAAGCCCACCTACGACGAACGAGGTCCCGTAGTAGTTACGCAGAAAACAGTAGAGAGTATTGCCGCGGCAGGTTGTCGGGCCAAAGAGATACCAGCTGAGCGGATTCTGATCGGTGTTGAGAAGGGCTTCCTGATGGAGCGAGAACCAGTCGCCGATCTCCGCGAGCCTTGTGCGTGCGCGCTCCGGGATTCGTCCGGACGGCTCAGGCCCCACATTGAGAAGCAGGTTCCCCTGACCGGAAGCGCAGCGTGCGAGGAGAAGAGCGATCTCTCGCGGCGATTTCCAGTCAGGATCGTAGGCGTTGTACCCCCACCCCACCGAGTTCATCGTGACGCAGGCTTCCCAGAGTCGTCCGGGCTTGGCGGCCTTCACGCTTTGCTCCGGCGTGGCAAGATCCTCTGTTGTGTAGGCGCGATTGTTGATGAGGATGTGCGGCTGACGTGATCTCACGGAGGCGTTCAACTCAACCGACCGCCACTGATCCGCCGTGAGTCCCTGCGGAAGATCATACCAGAGCACATCGATACGTCCGTAGTTGGTGACCAGGTCATCCACCATGGCGTGCGTCCATTCCACGAAGCGGACTGCGGCATCGGGATCGCCGGTGACGGCCTTTCGCCAGTCGGGTTGGCTCCAATCGCCTAACGAATAATAGACTCCCACCTTGAGGTCGGCGTCCCGCAGTGCGACCACATACTCCGCAAGCAGGTCTCGGCCGGCCGCGCTGCGCGTGGCGGTGAAGTCGGTATGTCGAGCGTCCCAGAGACAAAATCCCTCGTGATGCTTGGCAGTCAACACGAGGTACCGCATCCCAGTGTCGCGGGCGATGCGCGCCCACTCGCGGGGATCAAAGTCGCCGGCGTCGAACTCGTCCACGAGTTCCTTGTACTCCTCGAGTGGGATCCGTTCCCGATTCATGACCCACTCGCCGCGCCCAAGAATGGAGTACAAACCCCAGTGGATGAACATGCCAAAGCGAGCGTCGCGGAACCACGTTGTCCTGTCGGTTGGAAAGTCAATCATGGGTAACAATACGTGGGTGCCGGTTTTGCCGACACCCACGTTACAAAGAACTCAGTCGCGAGATCAGCTATCGAAATACCGGTCTACACCGATCTGATAGAGCTCTCGCACCCGACCGATGTTCATCCGCTCGAGCTGCGCCACAAACGCGTCATACTCACCGCGGATACCACCATTGGTAACCCACTCGGCCTCCTGGTTCTGAACAAAAGTCTTGATGTCCGAGAGGTAGGTTGCGATCTCTTCCTGCTCCTCGCTCGATAGGATGGAGACATCGTCAACGTTCCAGTAGTAGGACGCATACGGCATGTAGGCATCCACGAGGCTCGACTTGTACTCGCCTCGGTCGTTCGGGACCCAGCGCTCGGTGACCCAGCTATTGGGGATTCCTGATGGAGCGAACACAAAGGTCTCGCTGGTACGGAATGCTCCGTAGCCCATTCCCTCCGGAGTGGCCGTGAGCCCCCATCTTCCGTCTGCTTTCTCTTCGATGTTGACGCCAAACGGTCCCAGGAGCCACTGGATGCCGTTCTCAGGAACAAAGTTGTTGTCGATCCATCGAAGAATGACCTCAGGATACTCGGCCTGATTCGTGATCATCGAAGCAAACCATCCGGTTCCGCTCGTCTGCTGTCCCCAGGCTCGGGTACCGCGTGGGCCGGCGAGCGGCTCGATGAGCGTGAAGTCGCGGATCGAGCTCTCAAGATCTCCCGCCGCGTTCCAGCCGGCCCAGGTGATCCACGACCCAACTCGATACGGCTTCTCCCTGGTCTTGGCGCTCCACGCGGTGCCGTCCTGCACGAAGACCTCAATGTCGATGAGCTCCTCTTCGTAGAGGCCGTTGAAGTACTCAACCGCGTCTATGTAGCCGGGCTCAAGAAGGCCAACCTGCACCTGGCCGTCAGTCGTGACGGTGAAGAGCTCGAAGGCTGAGGTCGTATCGAAGGCTGCGAAGAGGGGGACCATACCCTGGGGCGTGGTCGTCCAGAGCGAGGTGAATGGAATCTCGTCTGCCTCGCCGTTCCCGTTCGGATCCTGTGTCTTGAAGGCGCGAAGCACTTCCTCAAACTCATCGGTCGTTGTTGGAGGATCCAGGCCGACGGCATCAAGCCACGCTGTGTTGATCTGAAGGTGATTCTGGACGTTACGGCGTTCGATCTGATTGACATGGTGAATCCGGTAGAGGTTGCCGTCCGGGGATGTCCCACGGGCGCGAGCCTCAGGCACTTCGTCGAACACCGCTTCAATGTTAGGACCGTACATCGCTACCATCTCATTAAGCGGGAGGACCAGCCCTTGAGCGCCGTACTCTGCAGCGCGGCTCGTTGCAGCCTCGGCGGAGAAGAAGGCGTCGGGAAGATCGGCTGACGCGAACATGATG
>JANQQY010000183.1 GCA_028284845.1 Spirochaetales bacterium | reverse complement strand
TTGCCCTTGGATCGGCGCTCTTCAAGCGCATCAATCGAAAGCCGGGAATTGTGATCGCCAGCATTGGCGATGCCAGCATGGGCTGCGGTCCTGTATGGGAAGCCATGATGATGAGCTCCATGGACCAGTATCGTAGTCTGTGGCCGGAAGACATCGGCGGCTCGCCACCGGTGCTCTTCAACTTTATCAACAACTTCTATGGCATGGGCGGCCAGACCTACGGTGAAACGATGGGCTTTGGCGTTCTCGCACGTGCCGGCGCCGGCATCAACCCGGAGATGATGCACGCGGAGCGGGTGGACGGCTACAACCCGCTCGCGGTCGCGGATGCCATTGCGCGAAAGAAGGAACTACTCCTCGCCGGCAAGGGGCCGGCGCTCCTTGATACGATCACCTATCGAATCAGCGGGCACTCCCCGAGCGACGCGTCGAGTTACCGAACGAAGGAAGAGATCGGACTCTGGGAAGAAGCCGACGCCATAGAGAGCTTCGCTTCCCGCCTTGTCGAGTCGAAGGTCGTGAGTGAGTCAGACGTGGAAGCGATGCGCGCTGCCGTTGGCGAGAAAATGCAGGCAACGCTACGCCTCGCGATCGACGAGGAACTCTCACCTCGCGCGGGTGGTAGCTTCATTGAGAGCGTGATGTATTCCGACGCCGCCCTGGAGTCGATGGACCCGGAGCGAGAGCCTGAAGTCTTGATGCCGCTCGAAGAGAACCCGCGAGTGAAGCAGATCTCGCGAAAGAGCCGTAGCGCCTTTGACGAGAACGGAACCGAGTTGTCCAAGATGAAGGTCACGGCCTACCGCGACGCAATCTTCGAGGCAGTCGCCCATCGATTCTACGCCGACTCGACGCTTGCGGCGTGGGGGGAAGAGAACCGAGACTGGGGCGGCGCCTTTGCCGTCTACCGGGGACTCACTGAGGCCCTCCCCTATCACCGACTCTTCAACTCCTCGATCAGCGAGGGGGGCATTGTTGGTTCAGGTGTTGGTTATGCACTCTCCGGTGGTCGGGCGCTGGTGGAGTTGATGTACTGTGACTTTATGGGGCGCGCTGGGGACGAGCTCTTCAATCAGGCCGCCAAGTGGCAGAGTATGAGTGCGGGCGTTCTCAAGATGCCGTTGGTCGTACGCGTAAGCGTGGGGAGCAAGTACGGCGCGCAGCACAGTCAGGACTGGACGACCCTCGTGGCACACATCCCAGGCCTCAAAGTTATGTTCCCGGCGACGCCGTATGACGCGAAGGGCATGATGAATCTCGCGCTTAGGGGAACCGACCCAGTCATCTTCTTCGAGAGCCAGCGTCTCTACGACATGGGCGAGAGATTTGCCACCGAGGGCGTTCCGGAGGGCTACTACGAGATCGAAGAGGGCATGCCGGATGTGAAGCGCGAAGGGGCCGATGTCACGATCGTCACCATTGGTGCGACGCTCTACGTTGCCCTGGAAGCTGCGGAGGAGCTTGCGCAGAAGTACGGCGTCAGCGCAGAGGTGATTGATGCGCGATTCATCAATCCGCTCAATCTGAACCCCATCGTCGACAGCGTGTCAAAAACGGGCAAACTGATGTTTGCATCTGACGCGTGCGAGCGAGCAAGCTACCTGCACACGATTGCTTCGCAGGTCAGCCAGGTGGCCTTTGACGAACTCGACGGCCCACCGGTCGTCGTAGGCAGCAGAAACTGGATTACACCGGCGGTGGAACTCGAACCCGAGTTCTTCCCACAGAAGGAATGGATCATTGATGCGCTGCACGAGCGACTGCTGCCGCTCTCGGGGCATTCACCAACAACGGTACAGACGGGCACTGATCTGGTGCGCCGGTACTCTGAAGGAGTGTAGATGACAACGACAGCCGTACGAATGCATGGAACTAAAGATCTCAGGCTTGAGCGCTTTGAGCTCCCTGAGATCAAGGACGACGAGATTCTCGCCCATATCGTGAGCGACAGCATCTGCATGTCGAGCTACAAGGCCGCCAAGCAGGGAAGCGGCCACAAGCGGGTCCCGAACGACATCGCCGAGAACCCGATCATGATTGGCCACGAGTTCTGCGGAGAGCTCATCCAGGTCGGTTCGAAGTGGAAAGAGAAGTTCAAGGAGGGCCAACGGTTTGGTATCCAGCCAGCGATGTTTTATGAGAATGGGCCGGTTGGAGTGTTGAGTGCGCCCGGATACAGCTACCAGTACATCGGCGGTGACGCGACATACATCGTGATCCCATCAGAAGTGATGGAGATGGACTGCCTGCTTCCCTACGAGGGAGAGGCATACTTCATGGGTTCACTCGCTGAGCCGGTAAGCTGCATTGCAGGCGCATTCCACGCTCAGTACCACACGAAATTCGGTAGCTACGAGCATCAGATGGGAATCGTAGACGGCGGATCCCTCGCGCTCCTCGCCGGCGTGGGACCGATGGGACTTGGCGCCATCGACTACGCGATCCACGCACATCCTCGGCCGAAGCTCATGGTGGTGACCGACATCGATCAGGCGCGCCTCGATCGTGCGAAGTCGATCTACTCGCCCGAGCACGCATCGCAGAACGGCGTGGAGCTTCACTACCTGAACACGCGAGAGCTCGCAGATCCGGTCGCAGCGATCAAAGAGATCAACGGCGGCAAGGGCTTTGACGATGTCTTTGTATTCGCCCCGGTGAAGCCGGTCGTGGAGCAGGGAGACGCGCTCCTTGGGAACGACGGCTGTCTCAACTTCTTTGCCGGTCCCACGGATACTGAGTTCAGCGCCTCATTCAACTTTTACAACGTCCACTACGAGGCGCACCACGTGGTGGGGACTTCAGGCGGCAACACGGACGATATGCGAGAGGCGCTTGATCTGATGGGGAGAGGGATCGTGAACCCCGTTGCTATGATCACTCACGTTGGCGGAATCGATGCGGTCGCAGAGACCACCATCACGCTTCCGGAGATTCCCGGAGGCAAGAAGCTGATCTACACAAACAAAAAGATGCCACTGGTCGCGATTGACGACTTTGCAGAACGGGGAGCGTCCGATCCCTTCTACGCGAAGCTCGCAGAGATCTGCGGCGCACATCAGAATCTTTGGAGCGCTGAGGCAGAGGCGTACGTGCTGGCCAACGCTCCAGAGATCGAGCTGTAGGGCCGCCGAAACAGACCGGTGCGGACGGCTCAGAGGGTCTTCGTGAAGGCAATGTCCTTCGCGAGGGCCTCGTCCGTGCCGGCACTCCCCCGCTCGTCGGGCAGAAACTCGATCATTCCCCAACCTTCATATCCTGCGGCGCGAGCGGCAGGTGAGAGCTTAGAATAGTCTACGATCCCGTCCTTTAGGAAAGTACGAGGATACCGGTGATCCTCAGTGTTGGTATCCGGGACTTGATAGTTCTGAAGATGACAATGGAGACTCACGTGCATGAGTGCCTGGGCGTCCGACGCAAACTTCCGGCGTAGTTCATCCGCCGGAACGGGATAGGGAACCTGGTAGCAGAGTCCGAACAGCTCCGGGTGCTCTACCCGTTCACGAATCGTTTGCACAACGCGTTCCGTCGTGTCCCACTCATTCGTGAGCGTACGGTTGTGTCGCTCGAGTACGACCTGCAGACCCTCTTCAGAGGCGAGATCCGCAAACCGGATGATCTGTCGCATCACCACCCGTCGCTGTGCGTCACTGTAGTCCGAGTAGTTGCGCTCACCACCCCAGATTCTCACGATGGGTGCCTGAAGCCGAACGGCGGCCTCAAGGGCGAATCCGATCGTGCCCTCGGTGTCCTTCGGATCTGCGGGAACCGGACGATCACCATCTGTGGCGTCCGGGCGGTAGTAGGAGCCAAGGGCGGCGAGCACAAGGCCCGCGTCACGAATGTTCTTCCGAAGCCGCTCAAACCCCATCAGATCGCCAAGATCCGGAAGGTGTGGTGCGCGCCCCCAGAGCTCAATCGACTCCGCTCCGGCACGTGCAGCGGCCTCGATTGCCTCGGTTACGGGTCGATCCTTCATTGCGATCGTGCAGAATCCACTCTTCATGCGCGGTTCTCCAGATTGGTGATGTCGAGCTGACGCTCCTGCTCCTCCCCGGCAATCCAATGCTCAAGCTCGCGGACGCAGTAGTCGCCCATTCGCTGAACCTCCACGCTCAGTGACCCTGCCGTATGTGGAGAGAGAAAGCAGTTTGGAAGTGTGTAGAACGGATGTCCTTCCGGCGGAGGTTCGGGATGCGTAACGTCAAGATAAGCTGAAATTCGACCCGTCTTTAGCTCGTCGACAAGATCGTCCTCCACGATCATCCTGCCGCGCGAGGTGTTCACCAGGCGGGCTCCATCCTTCATCAGCCCAAGTGTCTCCGAGTTGACAATGCCCCAGTTGCGCTCTACGTCTGCGTGATGGATGGAGACGACATCGGCTTCTCGCATCGCCTCCTCAACCGTCACCTTCCTGACCCCCAACTCGGCGGCGGTCGCCTCGGCGAGGAAATCATCGGAAACAAGAACGTTCACATCGAAGTTGCGGAGGAGACGAATGAGGTGCTTTGATACAGCGCCCAAGCCGAGGATCGCGACAGTGGTGCGATAGTACCCGCGTCGGACTTCTTTCCCGAGCTTCTCCCACGCACCCGGTCCGCCCGAGCGGAGACTCTGGAGGTGTGGGAGATAGTCTTTGAGCGCCGCGAGGATGAGCATGAGCGAAAACTCTGCCGTTGGAATTGCGTTCAGATGGGCCGCATTACAGACAACAGGGGCCTTGGCTATCAACGCCGGGGTCACCTGCGACTTGAACGTACCGGCGGCATAAAGGATTAACTCAAGGTTAGGACACGATTCCAGCACTATGTCTGTGTAAGCGTGTGCACCCCAGGTGCTGAGAACGACAGTGGCACCGTCAAGAGATGCCTGGACACTGGTGATGTCGGTCGTCTCCGGTATGAGCGATTCGTCCAACTCAACAAGATCATGGAGTCGCTCACGGGCCTCTTCAGAGTAGACCCTCATGAACTGCTCGCGAGGCGCATTCACCCCAGCACGGATCGTGGCCATTAGAACCGGTACCTCCCACCTATGCCGCCACCCACGTTGACCTCAGTCTCCGGGAGAAGATTGAGTCCGGGCGCGATTTCCAGAAAAAGCTCGATTGGGAGGCGCTCGAGTTCATAGTAGATCCCAACGGGAATCCGTATCCCCAGAGTCGCCCCGTCCCCAACATAGAGGCGTCCACCAATACCGACGTATGCGAAAAGTCGACCGTTCTCGACCTCCATAAACGCCAGATAGTGCTGGTAGTCGCTATGCACGTAGAAGCGTTGCGCGTCGTCCGCAAGCGACCACGCGAGCATGAGATCGACGGCAGATAGCTCACCAACCCAGAGTTTCGCTGAGAGACCACTCGGCTCCCCTACCATGATCCCGGCACTGAATTGCGCGGCGATTGGCGCTACGACAAAGACACCCAACAACAGCGCCATCGAGACACGAGCAAGTCGTACGCGCATGGGTCAGGATAGCATTATCTGGCCGCCTGTCACCGGAACGGCCTGCCCCGTCTCGTACTGCTGCTCAACGATGTAGAGGAGCGCGAGACCAACGTCTTTACCGGTGCAGCCTCGACCGAGCGGCACCTGCGACTCGTAGTGGCGCTTGACATCGGCAACGCTCGTTGCGCCCGGCACCTTCCCCGCGCCTAAGTACTGAACAAAGAGTCCCGTCTCCGGGTGCGACCATAGAGGCCCGTCAAGGAAGTTCCCAGGACAGATCGCGTTCACCTTGATTCGATCTGCTGCGAGCTCGAGGGCGAAGCTCTGCACCAGCCCGATTCCGCCAAACTTACTTCCCGCATAGGCGCCGTTCTTGTTGCTGCCGGCGAGCCCGCTCTTCGAGTTGATCTGAATGATGTCACTGGTAGATCTCTCAGGTGCAACCGCGTTTTGGGCCGACATGAGTCGAGCCGCGTACTTGGTGCAGAGGAAAAAGCCGTGATAGTTGACCTTTGCGACGAGGTCGAAGTCACCGAGTCCGATCTCCTTCACGCTCCCGGCCCGAACGATTCCGGCGTTCGAAACGACGAGGTCGAGACCGCCGGCCACCGCGGAGACCGTCTCGAACATCGACGCGACCGACTCTTCATTGCTCACGTCGGCGGCGATTGGATGGGTCACCGGCCCCTGCGTTGCGTTGATCTCGTCCGACGTAGCGGTAACGCCCTCCTCATTGAGGTCGACGAGAAAG
>JANQQY010000179.1 GCA_028284845.1 Spirochaetales bacterium | reverse complement strand
CCAGTGCTCAGCTCGTAGCTGAGGGAGGAGACGCCAACAAGGTCGGTGACACTCCCCACAAAACGAAGCTGAGCGTCTACCCGGTCGCCCTCGGAGGGCGATATGACCGCGAGTTCGGGAGGACTCGTATCCACGAAGAAGAGAAAGGGGGTCACGCCTTCCGCGCCGGTGAGGTCCTGACTCTCAAGCCACCAGACGTGGGCGCCGTCTTCCATCTCCCTCGGATCGATCTCAAATTCAAATTGAGGCGCCTCATCCCGGCCGCCACGCAAGCGGAGCGGTGTTCGTGTCTCTCCAGTAAAGAGCGTGAGATCGGCAATGCCGTTTGCATCGTCAACGGTGCCCTCAATGGTCGTCCTTCGGCTCACCAGGACGCCGCTCTCGTGGGACGTCGCCGACGCGAGTGGCTTGGTCGTGTCGAGCCGGAAGGCCGTCTCAACCACGTCACCCTCGGTGCCATTCTCATCAAATGCCCGAACACGGAGGAGGTGGGGGCCGTCATCGAGGTTGTCGAGCGTGAGTAGCGCCGACCAGTACTCGGTGCCATCCGCAATCACCGGCGGCGTATCGTTGATCTGCACCTCTACGTAGCCCAGCTGATCGTCATCCTGGGCGGTCCCGACGGCGAAGAGCCGCCTTCCGACCGCCTGATTGACCTGCGGATAGGAGATGCTTGCAATTGGCTTGTCGCTCTCAGGATCGACGAAGACGTTGTAAGGACCTCCAAGCGCGACGTTTCCTGCCTCGTCTCTGGCGCGAACCAGGATGTTGTAGCGACCCGGCTCCCGGTCGGAGACGTCGATCGTATACTCCCAGTTCCCCGTGCCCTCGACCTCTTGGAACGCCTCTTCCTCCGTCTGTGCCGCTCCGAACGCGGTGCCCGCGAACAGCACGGCAATCGCTGCCAGGAGGAGGAGTCGGTTGATGCCGACGCGTTGTCCGCCGACGCGCGCGTGCACGCCGGTCCTGCCAGATTCGAAGTCGCTCACTCGTGCGCTCATGCGTCCCGTCTCTCTCGTCATGACTACTCTTCCGGCTGCCAGTACGCAAGGTCAAAGGTGGTGCTCGCGTAGCCAATCGCCACGGTCCAGCCGGTCGCGCCCGTAGGCGTGAACTCTATTCCCACGCGCTTGTCGCTGACCTCGGTGGGCGATGGAACGACCTGATGCTCCCACTCGCCGCGTGCGGTATCAAAGTGCGCCATCTTCACACCGTCGAAGGTTCCAAGCTGCGCATTGTTGATGTAGGTAACGTAGGGTGTGTTCCCATCGAGGGTGATATCGGCCCATGTACCCACGGCGCCCTCGGTGTCGACCGCCACGGCGTAGTCAAAGGTGTAGTTCGTTCCGTCCGCGTCCGAAGCTGTGATGTACATCAGGTCGCCTGTCGACGTTCGGTAGTAGGCCGCGTGGATCGCACCTGAAGCGTCGATCTTCATGGAGACATACTTGCCGGAGAAGGTCCGCGTGGGATCGTCGACGCGGAAGACATCCTGGATGTTCCAGTTCGTCGCCGCGGTAGGGGTGTTCGAGTCCGACCAGGCGAGCTTCAATGTCTGGTTCGTGATGTCGTAGTACATGATCACAGGGTTCCCGCTCTCATCGACATCGATCGCGACCCATTCGCCTGCGAGTGCACTGAGCGTGCCGCTCTGTCCCACGTCCGGGGAGCCTCCATCGAGCGCAAGGACGTTCGGAGTGTGTACAGGATTACCGTCGTCATCCACTCCGCTTGTAGAAGTGTCGCCGTTCGCTATGTAGTCGTACTTCAGTGTCTTTTCGTTGTTGTCAAAATAGGCGACATGGAGGTTGTTTACGCTCCGCACGATTCGAGGATTACGGAACTGGTAGAGGAACTGGTCCTCGCCGAGCCATTCGATGTAGTAGCCCGGGTAGTTACCCAGGTCTCCCATTGAGGGCGCACTGGCATTGTAGGCCGTGAGGAATCCCCATCGATCGTCCCCGCCGAAGTAGTTGCCCAGATAGACAACGTTCGGGGTCGCAGTCCCGGTCACGAAGATGTCGGTGTACTCGGGCGGGTCGTACTTGTTGTGTATCGTAGTCCGAGTCCCTGTAGTTGCAAAGTAGGCCTGCGAGTTGGCGTAGTTCGTCCACGAGCCGTAGAGCGTGCCGTCGGAGCCGATGCTCATCGCAGGATGCTCGGGGTCTGCGCTATTCGGGAAGCTTGTCCCAACGCCCCAGACGTAGACGTACCGGTCGTCACTCCACAGGGTGGATGCAATCCCGCTCCCGTCGTCTTCCTTGTTGGTATCGATCGTATTGAGGTTGAGCAGATTGATCGCCTCAACACCTGCAACGTCGAGTCGGAGCCATCCGCCATGCGTTACCCCGGTGAAGTCGACGGT
>JANQQY010000120.1 GCA_028284845.1 Spirochaetales bacterium | reverse complement strand
GGCGAGTACTTGGGCAGGTACCTCGCTCGTGAACTCCAGGACTCCGGGAATCGCCTCAGACGCGACACGCCCGGGATTCGACGTAAGGACGTAGCGGACCGGCGATCGGCGGCGCACTGGGCCCATGCGACCCCGGAGACGCATGTGGGGACGGGCCACCTCATAGGTTGCTCGCCCCATCACGATCGCAGATGCCTCCTGGATGGCGGCACGCAGAAGAGCCTGATCCTCCGCGGATGCAAATCCCGCGCCAGGAGTATCGCCGCGTGTGATGCGCCCATCCGCGGAGATCGCTGCCATCGCGATGCAGGTCAGCGGAGCACCTCGTAGCGAAGGAGCATCGTGCTGTCATTAAGCCTGCTGCTCGCAACGAGTCGTAGCTGTTGCTCGGTCTCAAAAGCGAAGAGAGGCCGACCACCACCAAGCAGGATCGGTTCAATGACGACGATCCACTCGTCTATGAGGGATTCGGCTGCGAACGCCGCGTAGATCTCACCGCCACCCGCTATCAGGACGCGCTTCATGCCGCGTCGGTCCAGATCTTGAATCAGCTCCCGCGGACTACGGTCTGTAAACTCAATCTGCTTGGGGAGCGACGGGTCTCTGTGTTTCTGAGGATCGCGCGTCAGAACGACGCTTACCGCGTCAGTGTTCGCCTGCGAGAGCATAGCAATCATCATCTGCTTCACCCCGTCATAGGTGCGTCGTCCGCTCACCGTGGCTCCGGCGCTCCGAATCTCTGAGACGAAATTCTGACGCGTCTCCGGAGATGAGAATGGGGTACCTTCCTCGCCCGGTGGGGTGATTCGACCGTCGACCGAGATGGTCGCTATGCCTACTACGCGCATGGCTGCCTCCATGGTTTTGTTTGACAGATCAAGAAAGGTGCCCCTACAATGGAGGTCCTATAAACTAATTTTCGGAGGTAGCTATGGCTACGGTTGAGCTGAAGTCCATCAGCAAGGTCTATGAAGGCAATGTTCAGGCAGTCAAGAACGCCAACATCACCGTTCAGGACAAGGAATTTGTGGTTCTTGTAGGCCCATCAGGCTGCGGGAAGACGACGACTCTGCGAATGATCGCAGGACTCGAAGACATCACCGGCGGCGAACTCTACATCGACGGCAAGCTCGTCAACGACGTTCCCCCAAAGGATCGGGACATCGCGATGGTGTTCCAGAACTACGCTCTCTACCCGCACATGACGGTGTACGACAACATGGCGTTTGGTCTGAAGATCCGAAAGTTCCAGAAGGAAGAGATCAAGAATCGCGTGGACGAGGCTGCTCGCATCCTCGACATCGAAGAGCTCCTTGATCGTAAGCCGAAGGCCCTCTCCGGTGGACAGCGACAGCGTGTGGCCGTCGGTCGCGCGATCGTCCGAAAGCCGAAGGTCTTCCTCTTTGATGAGCCGCTCTCAAACCTCGATGCGAAGCTTCGAGTTCAGATGCGCGCCGAGATCTCGGGTCTCCACAACCGTCTCCAGGCCACGATGGTCTACGTGACACACGACCAGGTTGAGGCCATGACGATGGGCGACAAGATCGTCGTCATGCGCGACGGTGTCATCCAGCAGATTGGTGACCCACTCACCCTCTACAACAACCCTGTAAACCGCTTTGTTGCCGGCTTCATCGGTTCGCCTCCCATGAACTTCATGGCCGTCAAGGTCTCTGAAGAGGGCGGTGGCCTCGTGATTGACGAGGGCAACTTCAAGCTGAATGTCGACTCGAGCGTCGCCGACTACCTCAAGCCCTACGTTGGCAAGGAAGTCATCTTTGGTGTTCGCCCGGAAGACCTGACCTACGACCAGAGCGCCGCCGCCGCAATCAAGACCAGCGTGCAGGTTGTTGAGCCTCTCGGTGCGGAAATCCACGTCTACGTGGACACCGGTAGCCACGTCATTATCGCACGAACCCCTCCAACTCACGTCTTTGAAGTTGGCGAGGAGGCAAAGTTCATCCCGTCATGGGATCGGGTCCGATTCTTCGACGTTGAAACCGAGCAGGCGATCAACGGGGAAAGCTAATGAGCTGATGCTCATTTAGGAGTTTGCGGAGCAAACCCCACGACTCGAACACGCCGTGGAGCAAACTCCACGGCGCGTAGCGGCGTCGGGGGTGGATTCCACGACTTGAATACGACGTGGAACGGACTCCACGGACAAAACCGACGCGGGTGGGTGACTGCCCGCGACTAGACAAGAGACCCGGCCGCGAGGCTGGGTCTTTTTTGTGGAACCCTTCAGCGACAGCGATCGCACCGGAGTGCCTTGTACGGTTGCTCAGAGAGGAGGACCGATGGAATCAAAACCGTGGCTCGATTCCGGGAAACCGTTCGACTGGGGGCGCACCTCAAGCGATTATGCCGACTATCGACCGTGGTACCCGGAGAGCTTCTGGACACTTCTTCGCGCGGTAGGCATTGGCGGACCGAAACAAGCCATCCTTGATCTCGCGACCGACCCGGGTGTTCTCGCCCTCCCGCTCGCAGAAACGGGATCGGTGCTCACGGGGATCGACATCGCGCAGGGTCAGATCACAACGGCACGCGCCCTGGCAGAGAAGCGAGGAATCGATGCGACATTCCTCGTTGGCGACGCGCACGAGACGTGTCTGGACGCGGCCCAGTTCGATGTAATCACCGCGAGCATGTGCATGCACTACTTTGATCCGGAGCGGATCATCCCGGAGATTCATCGCCTTCTCGTGCGCGGCGGTCGGTTGGTTGTCGCCTCTCTTCTCTATCTTCCGCGTGAGAGTGATATCGCCTCAGCCTCCGAGCGGTTAGTGCTCAAGCACAATCCTACGTGGGGGAGCGCTGGATTCGGTGGCGAGGTCTCGATTGTTCCGAAGTGGGCCGACGGGCGCTTCAGGCTGCTGACATTTCACCGGTACGTCGAGCAGATTCGTGTCACGGTGGAGTCATGGTGTGGACGATTCCGTGCGTGCAGAGGCGTAGCTGCAAGTATGAGTGATACACAGGTCGCGCAGTTCGACGCAGAGCATCAAGCAATGCTCCGTCGGTCATCTGCCGAA
>JANQQY010000102.1 GCA_028284845.1 Spirochaetales bacterium | reverse complement strand
CTGCGTCGCGCCGACTCTGCCGGGCGATCGCGGCGAGGTTTCGCGCAAACGGTTGCAACTCGGCATCACGCGTCGTCACGAAGGCCGCGACCTTGTTGTCGTCATCCCATCGAATTGCGTTGCGATCAAAGAAGTCGACGGTCACCGTTTCCTCGTCCGTGCCGGTTGCGCCCTCTATCGAGAACGAGGTCCGGATCACGGCGGAAACTTTCTCGCCCTCGGTTATCTCCTGTATCTCTCTATTGAAGAGGGCCGCAAGCTCGACGATTTCGCTCTCGCCCGCCTGAAGCAACGGCAGCCGCGCGCTCACCTTCGGGTTGTCGATGTAGGTCTCCATGTCGAGAACGATCTCGACGTCTTCGAGATCCGCGGCACCGGTATTGGTCACTCGGACTGAACCGATGGGGTTGTCATCATAGAACTTGTAGAGGACGGGGAAGACCGGCTCCAATTGGATCTCTGAGAACGAGAGACTCGCCTGCGCACCGGTGAGAGGCTGCGGGTTGATTGGTAGCTGTTGAGTCCGGGTGGGCGTTCCCGCCGTGCCGCGTCCACCAAACTGCCAGCCAAGACTCAGCCTACCACCCACGCTGTCGTAGATTCCAGGAATCGAGTCCCAACCAACGTCTGCCATAACGACGAACGACCCAAGAATAAGTTCAAGTCCGGCTCCCGCGCGGTAGCTGAAATTGCTCGCGCTGGCCGCGTCACGGGCAAAGAAGGGCTCAGGCTCAAGACGGGCTCCCGCGTATCCGGCGGTCGCCTGCACGTATGCTCCCAGAATCCGACTGAACGGGAATCGAAACTGAGCTCCCAGCTCTGCTCTGATGATCTGCAGATTTGTCTGCGAGCTATCGATCCGGACCGCCGATTGTTGTACCTCAACACTTCCGGCGGCGGCGAGCCACCGGAGGTTTGCCGGGATGTACGACACCTGTGCACCCGCTCCGATCTTCCCCCGGTAGAGCGTGTCAAAGTCGCCTATTGCGCCTCCGGCGCCTGCCGTCGTCAGAAGTCGAGTCAGTGGCTCGGCTTCTTGCCCTGTGACAAGAGCGACACCCGCAACTGCGAGGGTGAGACAGAGACCGATTCGGCACATTGTTCGCATGTTGTCCCCCACATTCAAATATGACACGGGTGCTTCGGAATTGCCACGCACCGTTCGGATCGCCGCGGCGTGTGCAAATGACGAGTGCCCCCTCTGTTGGTAGACTACGAAGAACCCCATTCAGAGAGGACCCAATGAAAGAAACGATGTATCACCAACGGGCGAAAGAGCTTGTATCGCAGATGACGCTTGACGAGAAGCTTTCCATGATAGGGGGGATTCACGGATTCTACACCGTGGCTGTAGACCGACTTGGAGTTAGCTCTCTCTTTATGAGCGACGCGAGCCAGGGAGTCAACGTCCGGAGCGAGTGGCTTGGCGAACCAATGACTCCGGCTCTCAAGCAATCGACGGCCTTTCCTTGTCTCGTGCAGCTTGCGTCGACCTGGGACTCGGCGCTCGCCCGCCGATATGCCGCAGCCGTGGGCGAAGAGTGTCGCGCGGGTGGCATCCACGTTCTACTGGGCCCCGGGATGAACATCTATCGACAGAGCCAGTGTGGTAGGAACTTCGAGTATCTGGGCGAAGATCCGTTTCTCGCGGCGAGTATGATCCGCGAGTATGTAACCGGCGTTCAGGGTGAGGGTGTCGTCGCAACGCTGAAGCACCTCGTGGCGAACAATACCGATTTCTACCGTCGCAAGAGCAACTCTGTTGTGGATGACCGAGCGCTTCGCGAGATCTACCTTCCTGCGTTCCAGGCGGGTATCGAGGCCGGTGCCAAGGCGATCATGACGAGCTACAACCTCATAAATGGGGAGTGGTGCAGTCAGAACCGCGAGCTCATCACAACTGTTCTCCGGGGCGAGCTTGGTTTTGACTGGCTTGTCATGACCGACTGGTGGGCAGTGAATGACGCGGAGAAGGTGATCCGCTCGGGGCAGGATCTCGAGATGCCCGCCGCCCAGATTTTGGCAGATACCGGTGCGCTGATCGAGGATGGGAGCGTCTCAGAAACCGACATCGATCGAATGGTGATCTCGCAGGTCGCCACCGCGTTGAGCATGGATCTCTACCGCGACGACTACCGCGCCCCCGAGCTCATCGAACGGCTCCCGGAACACGAGGCCGTCGCGCTTCAGACCGCCCGCGAGGGAACCGTCCTGCTCCGGAACACCGGCGTCCTCCCCCTTGCCGCAGATGCGCACATCCTGCTCACAGGCAGGTTCGCGCGGGAGAAGGCGTTTGGCGGTGGCGCGGCTGAAGTAGAGGGCTTTGCGTGGAAGACGATGGAGGAGGCGCTTGGAGCGTCGTTCTCAGACCTGCGGTTTGTAGAGAACCCATCCACCTCCGATCTCGAATGGGCAGATGCCGTGATTGTCTCAACCGGAACACTCGATCACGAAGGGTGGGACCGGCCGTTCGCCCTGCCGCCAGAAGAAGAGCAGACTGTCTCACGGATCGCTCGCGCGCACTCCGCCACGATTGTCGTTGTGAATGCGGGCGGTGGCATCCGTATGACCGGGTGGGCCGACGATACCGCCGCGATTGTGTATGGCTGGTACGGTGGACAGACCGGCAATCAAGCGCTCGCCGAGATCCTCTCCGGCGCCGTTAATCCGTCCGGAAAGCTCCCTATCACGATTGAGCGGGAGTTTGACGACTCACCGGGCGCAGGCTACATGCCCCCGGGTGAAGAGTTCTACAGTGACTGGAACAGTGACGAAGAGGAGGCCCACGCCGTCTACGATGTCATCTATTCCGAAGGTGTCTTTGTTGGATACCGCTGGTACGATACCAAGGACATTGAGCCTCTCTATCCGTTTGGTCACGGCCTCTCCTACACAACCTTTGACTATTCCGACCTCTCGGTCTCCGCCGCCTCACTTGGTGAGGGAGAGGCTGTAAACGTGACGTGTACAGTTCGCAACATCGGCTCAGTTCGTGGGACGGAGGTCATCCAACTCTACGTGGGATCGCCCGGGAAGATACATCCGCGACCGATAAAGGAGCTCAAGGGTATCGCCCGGATTGAACTTGGTCCCGGCGAAGCAAAGGTGGCGCAGATTTCGATTGACGCCACCCTCCTACGGTACTGGGATCCTGATCGCTCTGAGTGGAGGATGGAGCCCGGAACTCACCGGATTCTAGTGGGCGCATCATCGCGCGACATTCGGTTGGAGGGTGCGATAGAGCTGATATAGCGCCTGATTCGTAGGCGCCGTCCCGTACTCTGGCACGAGGACCGTGGCACCATACGGTGCCACGGCCAAAGGCGATGAATCTGTTGACTAGTACCCGAGGGTTTGGCGGTTCGCCTCGAACCACTCGTTGT
>JANQQY010000099.1 GCA_028284845.1 Spirochaetales bacterium | reverse complement strand
CATCCAGGTCATTGCCGAGGCACTCGGCAATCGTGATGCGGAGAGCCTCGTCTTTGTGACGACCTTGATCCTGCTCGCCCTCGGGATGGTCTGTGCCGTCTTTATCCTCACTCGGCCGATGGAGCGGCTCATTCTGCGCATAACGCGACTCTTCGCCCCGCGGATGACCTATTTCGCCGAACGCAACGTTGGCCGAAACGTCGACCGGAACACTCTGATATCGCTTCTGATTCTTCTCAGTGGTGTCTTTCCAAGCTACCTGGCGACCGAGAGTGCCACCTCCATCGCCCAGGTAGAGACCGACACCCGACTCAATCTGGGCGCTCCTACACAGACAAATTTCTGGTCTCAGTCCGATGATCCGGAGGTCTGGGAGCGTGCCTGGCTGCGTCCCTCTGAGGTTGAAGCCTCCTTTGGGTCCGATCCGGCCTTCACCGGCGCCGTAGGGCTGACGCGGGACTACCAGACCGAAGTACGCGATTCCGTGGCACTCCGATCGGGGAGCATGCGGGTGATTGGCGTGGGCGGGGATCTCAACGAGGTTCTCTACGGGGATCTTGTCGAGTTCTCCGCCGGAGGGCCTGAGGCCTTCAGGGCCATCCTTGAGAATCCGAGTGCGGCTATTATCAGCACCGGCATGGCCGAAGGTCTCGCCGTCTCGCTTGGAGAGACGATCCTCGCGGTAGGAGCAGGAGTCGATCACACCGAGGAGCTCACGGTCGTTGGCATCGCCGATCGCATCCCCGGCTTTCGCGACATTGGTCGCACCCGGAGCCGGATGATGAACCAGGGCGATGTCCTCGTCTCGCTCGAGGGCTATCGCATCCTGTCGACTCCTCCAACCGAGTATATCGAGGAGAGTGATCCTCAGTTGCTTCGAACTGTCCTCGCGACGACCGCCGACGACGTGGACGTCAATGAGATGCGTGGTCGCATGACCGCGAGACTTGGCGATCGCTATCGCTTCTGGATCCGCGTCGCCGAACAGGAGATAGAGTTCGCCTATCGCGGTCAGGCCCAGAGTCGAGTTCTTCTCCTCGCGTTGACTGCCCTGAGCTTCGTTACCGCGGTCTTTGGAGTCTTTGCCGTCACCTACGTCACCATTTACTCGCGAAGGCGAGAGATAGGAATGCTCAAGGCGATTGGCGTTCGCAAGCGCGAGATGAATACGATGCTGAGCCTGGAGGCAATCGCCATGACCGTTGGAGCCGCGATCACCGGAATCCTTGCCGGTGCATCAATGTCGTGGCTCTATACCTTTGTATCAAACCTCGTTGAGGAGCGACCCACCACTCTCTCGTTGGATGGTGTTATCTCCCCGGCGATCATCTTGATGGTCGTGACCGCTTCAATCATTGGAACGGTCGTATCTGCTCGGCGCATCATTCGCAAACGGGCGGTTGAAATTCTACGAATGAGTTGAGGCCAATGCGATACCTACTTCTGTTCGCGGCAGTCATTTTCCTCCTCTTATCATGCGGTGCCGACCCGGAGGCACAGACCGCCTCCGACGGGAGAGAGGGCGCCGAGGCCACCGCCACAGCAGAGAGCGATGTCCGGGAAGACGGCGATGGCGCGGCAGACGACACGGCGGATGGTGACGCCACCGACGATCTCGCTCCCCTCGACATCGCTGAAACCACCCCGGAACTCCAGATTCTTGCAGACGGTGTCGTGCGAGCGGGACTACCTGAGCTTCCGCTCAGCTTTGACGTCTCTGGGAAGGTCCTCTCCGTCAGAGTGCGGAGCGGCGATACCGTTCGAGCCGGCGAGATCATCGCGACTGTGGATGACGCTCTCATACGCGAACAGCTTGTCCAATCGGAGTTGAGCCTCAGGAGTGCCGAGCTCTCACTTCGGACCATTGCGCGGCCCGACGATTGGGAGACCGAGACGGAGCGGGAGGTCGCTGCCGCATCACTTCAGAGCGCGCGGGCATCCCTCGAAAGCGCACGAGCGTCACTTTCGAGTGCCGTCGCGAGTCGCGATATAGCCGTTCGCAACCTGGACGACCTCTCGGATTCGGACGAGATCGCGCTGGCCAACCTCCAGAGTGCGCTTGCCTCGCTCGAGAGTTCCCAGGCCCAGCTCGAATCGCTTGAGCGCGGTCCGGACGCCGACTCGATCCGGCAAGCCGAACTCAATCTTGAACAGGCGCGAAATGGACTCGAGAGTGCCGAGCTCGACCGGGAGACGAGTCTGCTCCCGAATACTTCTCCGGCGGTGCAGCAACAACTCGACACGGCCGTGGAGAACGCGCAGATTTCCGTCGAACTGGCAGAGATAGCGCTCAGGCGCACCACAAGCGGCGCAACCGCAGGCGAGTTGGCTGCGGCCCGAGCTTCGGTTGCCGGTGCCGGCGCCCAAGTCGCATCGGCTCGCTCCAGCGTCGAGGATGTGGAGGACGCAATCGCCCAGGCCGAAGCGTCGCTTATCCAGGCCGAGGCGGGCGTGGTTCAGGCACAATCGGCTCTCTCTCAATCTGAGGCAAATCTTGCCGCGCTCCTCGCCGGCGGCTCCGCTCGAGAACTGGCAGCCGCTGAGATCAATGTAGCTCAAGCCGAGCTCTCGCTCGCCCAGGCCCAACGCGATCTCGAGAACACCGTGCTTCGCAGCCCCGTCGCCGGAGCCGTGCTCAGCGTCACCGTCGCGCCGGGGACATCGGTTTCTCCCGGCAGCACCGTCGTCACGCTCCTCGATACCGGTAGTCTCGAGTTTCATACGACCAACGTTACCGAACGTGACCTGTCGGACATTCGGGTGGGACAGCCTGCAGCGGTTTCGCTCAAGGCGTATCCGGCTCGAGAGTTTGTCGGGCGTGTTCTTCGAGTTGGCCTGCAGGCGGGTGAGCCGGTCGGCGACTCGGCTACCTTTCCTGTAATCATCGGGTTCGAGGTGGGAGAGCTCACCGTGGTCCCTGATATGACCGGCCGAGTCGAGATCGCCCTCGATCAGTAGCTGTTACTCCAACGTCGATTCCGGACGGTACCCAAACTCAATGGCCATGTATCTGCGAACGACGGCGATTCGGGCGATGACCAGATCGACGTTCGCCCGATCGAGTTGGAGCCGCGCCTGGTCGCTCTCGAGCTGCGTGATGCCGCCCCTCTCAAGCCGGAACTGCGCCTCTTCGACCGCGACGGTGGCATCGCTGACAGCACGTTCTGCTGCACCCAGATCCTCGACCGCGAACCGCAACTCGTTGATCGCGCTGATCGCATCGAACTCCGCGAGACGAATCGCGATCGCAAGCTCCGACTGAGAGTGGGCGAGATCGGCACGAGCGTCGGCCACCTCGGTCGCGTCCCACTGTGAGGGTGACAGAGTTATCTCCGCTGCAATCTCGTACTCACGATCAGGGAGGTCCGTGCTGGCGGTGAGCGTGAAGCTTGGGTCGAAAAGGCGCGCATCGCGCCGGTCAAGCTCATCCACCTCAAGAGCGAGCCTCGCCTCCGCAACGGCAAAATCACGAGTTGCGAGCTCAGCTGCAGATACCGTGGAGAGAAAGCGCAGTGCCCGTGATTCCCACTCGTCGATTCCGATCGTCGCGATGTCCGGCACGCTTGTCAGGGCATCCTCCAAGCCGAGTCGCAGTTGATTCGTAGCCACTCCTCGTTCGACCGCCAGCGCGTTCCGGACCCGCGCCTGCAACGCTCTGCGTGCCGCCTGGCGGGCATTCGTGAGCTCGGAGTCGGTCGCCAATCCCCGCTCATGTCGCGTGAGGGTCGCCTCAAGGACACGCTCCGCCACGTCGACCTCCTGATCACTGATGCCGGCGGTTTCACTTGCCTCCACTAGGTCAAAGAGCGCCGTTGTGGCGGCGATCACCGCGGCGTTTCGCGCCCGCTCCACCTCGACCGCTGTAGAGCGTGCGGCGAGTCGTTCTCGTGGGCGTCGCGATGCTACCGCAAGCGGTAGCACGGTCACTCCAACTGAACCGGTCACGACGTCTTCATCCGCACCCGGGACCTCCAGACTTGAGTCCGTTGCGGAGATCGATCCGTCGATGGTGATCTGTGGAATGATCTCAAGGCTTGCGGCGAGGATTGCCGAACCACTGCGGACCGAGTCCGTCTCCTCGTCGTCGTCACCGGTTACTGATCCGGAGAGTGTGAGCGATATCTTGTCCAGGTAGCCCTTGAGGCCCAACTCCTCAAGCTGCTCCCGAAGCTGACGCTCCAGGAGCCGGACCTGTTGATCGCCATCAACGGCGCGTTGGATGGCAAGATCGATGGTTAACTCGTCAGCAAAGATGGCCCCGGCGACGACCGCCAGAGTGCTGATGGCCAGAAGTCTGCGAAAGGTGAGAATCAAGAGGCCTCCCAGCTGACTCTACTACAGGCGCGGCAAACGTTCGCCCGTCGACTCTTCAAGCAGGTGCACAACGCCGGCTGGATTCCGAATCCAATGCGCTCGCATATCCGGAGGAAGAGGCTCAACCTCGTCGCATGTCTCTATGCCGCCGTTCGCGAGATGTGCGGTAGCCGCTTCAAGGTCGTCGGTCTTTATCTCAAGCCATACTTCCGGCTCAGAGATGCCTTCCACGCGGTCGAGCCAGAGCGTCACACCCCCAAAGGCAAGTCGATACGAGTCGGCCACCGACTCCTCCGGCGCATGTGTGAGTTCGAGTCCGAGCGTCTCGCGATAGAACGCAACCGTTGCCTCGTACTTGTCCGGCGGGATCTTCATTGCCACGTTCACACCGCCCGTAAATGATGCCATCTCGCCCTCCTGTTGGCCTGACTACCTCGTTCCCACAACCGTGCGCCAGATGCCCCATCGAATCCTGTGAAACACAAGGACCCACCCTGGCGGATAGGCGCGACCGTTGATTCGCAGTTCGAAGTGAAGATGAGGACCGGTTGCTCGCCCCGTTGCCCCCACCTCGCCAATGCGGCGTCTTCGAAAGACCCAATCGCCTTCTCTCACCGTGATCCGTGAAAGGTGCGCGTATCTTGTCACCCAACCCAGCGGATGCCGAATGTCGACGAAGTTACCGTAGCGCGGATCACGCACGGTCCGAACCACGCGCCCAGATCGCGATGCAATCACCGGTGTCCCCGTGATCGCCGCGAAGTCGAGCCCCGTGTGTTGTTCAAAGTCAAAGAGGCGAGGCGAATCCGGCGCGTTCCGAATGAAGAATCGGCTTGTGATTCGCCCGTCCACCGGAATGAGGAAAGGGGGCAGGACAAAAAGAAAGAGTAGAAATGCTCCCAGACCGACGATCAAACCCCGGCGAAGACGCCGTCCCGGTTTGCCCGACTCCCGCCGTGTAGCGCGCTCCTCCTTCCGTGCCTGACCATCCCGCCGCCGGAGCTCGCGCTTTGCATCCTTCTCCAGCGCCCGCAACCGCCGCTCTGCCTCCGCGGACGATTGAGAGCTCGACCCGTTGTGGTCTTCCGAACGTGCCGCCATATCATGCCCACGCTATACCGTTGCTCTTCCCGGGGTCAAACCCGAGCGCGAGCGTCACTCATCACACCACAAACTGACCTATCTCCCGTTCGAGCTCGCCGGTTCGTTCATCGAGCTCATGCGTCAACTCCAGTAGCCTCGTCATCGCCTCAAGAATCTCTTTGCTCCCTTCGGTGACCTGCTGGACCGCGGCGTGTGCCGTTCCGGCCAACTCCGTTGCGTTGCTCATATTTTGATTGGTCTGAGTGGCACCGATTTTCATTTCGTCAGCCGCGGTCGAGATCTGCACCGAGACATCGCTCAGGCTCTTCATGGCGCTGAGCACCTCGTCGCCGCCGGATGACATCTCGGCTGTGGACCCTTCGATCTCAGCGAACGCCGCACCAATCTCCCTGATCTGCGTGATGATCTCGGTTAGCTTCTCCTGCAGCTGCGCCGTATCGCTACCCGACTGTTGAATGTTCGCCACGATGTCTCGAACGTTCGTTGCTATCTCCTGACTGCTCGTGCTTGCGGTTTCCGCAAGCTTGCGTATCTCTTCGGCGACGACGGCGAAACCCCTACCGGCGTCGCCGGCGTGTGCAGCCTCAATCGCGGCGTTCATGGACAGCAGATTTGTCTGACTTGCGATTGCCTCAATTGCGCCCGTCATCTCCGTGATCGAGCTGATGCTTTTAGTAACCTCGGCAATCGTCGCGGTCGTAGCATCGAGTAGCCGTCCGCCATCTTCTGCAGCGGCGATGAGGTCGTTTGCGGCAGCCGTGCGTTGTGCGGTGATCCCGGCGACGCTCTTGAGCGACGCGATCATCTGCTCGACGCTTGCTGTTGACTGCGACACTGCGCTTGATTGGTTTGTGGCTTCCTTTGCGAGCAAATCGATGTTTCGCTGTATCTCTTCGGTCGATGCGCTTGCCGTGGTCACTTCACCGTCAAGCCGCTGCATCACCGTCTCTATCGACTCGATGTTCTGGATGATCTGATTCACAGAGGCCGATGTCTCCGTTGACGAACTGCTCAGCCCATCTCTGACCTGCAGGTTGAGTTCCACGGTTTTCTGGATCCTCCGAACGATGCCGGCAAGCGTCTTCAAGAATCGATTGAATGAATCGCCAATTCCACCGATTTCGTCAGACGAACGAACGTCGATGCGTTGTGTCAGATCACCTCCGCCGCCCGCAATCTCCTCGAGCTGATCTCGAACTGCCCGCAACGGTTTGCTGACTACTCGGCGGGACACCAGAAACAGGATCAGAGATACGAGAACGACAACGGTGGTAATCGCGGCTGCGAACTCAAAAATCAGCTCCCGAACGACGGAAAGTGACTCATTCATATCGCGCCGATAGTAGACGTACCAAGCCACCGGAGCGTCATCCGCAGGCAGCACGAACTCTTGTCCAACATACAGATTGGTAGACTCCCCAAACACTCGCG
>JANQQY010000095.1 GCA_028284845.1 Spirochaetales bacterium | reverse complement strand
CACGGCCATGCGTTACGTGCGCCAGGAACAGCGTCGGAACGAACGACTCGTCAACTACGGCCATATCGCCATTGGCGTCTCGATTGGGCTGCTCGCAGCCCTCACTGGTGGAGAGACCTCCCGGCCGGCCTTCCAAGGCATGCTCTTCGCCGGTCCCTTCCTCGTGAGCCTGGGCGTCATGGCACTCCTCATGCTTCGGAGCAACAATCGGCTCGACTGGCTTCCCTACGTGAGCGTTGTTTCGGAAGTGGCGATCGTGACCGGAATCCTGGTTGCGGTTGGAACACATGCATCGTTCAAAGGAGCGGCATTCCTCGGGTACTTCCTTATCATCGGGCTTGCCGGCCTTCGGTTCTCGACGAGCCTTGTCGTCACCGGCGGCATCCTCTCGATCATCTCGTACACGTTGGTATTCATCTGGGCGCTCGCTACCGGGCGGACGGTCATCGCTCCCATGTTCACGGCCCTCATGGGTCCCTACGTGAGCGTCGCTCTCTTTGTGCAGCAGTGCACCTTCCTTGGAATGCTCACCGGACTCCTGGCAATGATCGCCGCCCGTTCGCGTCGCGGCCTCGCCGAGGCGCTGGCGGCGGAGTTCGGCGAGGAACGCGCCCGCAGATCAACCGACCGCGCTCGAGAGGGTCTGGTTCGCGTAATTGCCACCGAAATCGCCGCTCAGACGAGCGCTCAGACCCTTTCGTCATCGAACAATGGTGAGCTGGTCGCCGCCCTCGTCTGCGACATTGCGAACGTCGACACTCTCGCCGCGACGAGGTCGCGCGAGGAGCTCGTCGGCGTTCTGAGCAGGACCTTCACCGATGTCTCAGAGGCGATCGTGACCTTTGGAGGAACGGTACATGCGATCACCGATCGCGGTGTCGTGGCCCTCTTTGGCGGGTCGCGGAGCAGAGACGCAGACGAGGAGATGGCGGTTCGAGCAGCCGACAGGGTCTTGGAGAGTTCGGACGCTCTCAACCGCGAGCGCGAAGCAGACGGACTGGCACCCATACAAATCGGCGTCGGGGTTCATACCGGCCCGGCCAGCGTACTCTCCCAAACAGAGGTGGCGCTGTCAGCTGAGACCGTTGAGACAGCGCGCAGAGTGGCCGACCGATCAGCTTCAACAGGAGGCAGGCTCATGGTAACCAACGACGCATTCGCTCGCGTCCGAGGCACCATGCGTTCGAGCGCGCGACACGATGTCGATATGGTTGAATCGCCTGTGCACGAGATTGATCGGGCGGCACTCAGATAAGCGCAATAGCCGACGAGTGACGTCGACATTGACAGTGGGATGGGTAGTTGCAGATGATTGGGGTTCTCAAAGGAGGCTCGATGAAACGGACAATGAGTTTTGTGCTCTTCGCATGTGTCCTTGTTGCTTCAACCTTCTCAGACCTTCCCAACGTATTCGGAGAGCCGTTAGACACGATTTCGTTGGCGGAAGGGTTCACCCCGGATCCGGTAGAACACCGAATGACGGCCGGCGGCGGTACGTGGTTTGACGCAGATCGGGATCTATCCAGTGACTACTTCAGTCGCCGGCTTGAAGTCTCTGTTTCCGGTTGGATCTATGGACCGGGACCTGATGTATCCTTCTACTTCGAAACGACCGGAGAGTCAGACCTCTACTTCTCGTTCGCAGCCGAAACGTCTGCGGATACCTTCCTCCTGATAAACGATCCGGACGGAGATTGGTGGGTCATGGATGACAACGACGATGGTCTCGACCCTGCATTCGGGATTACAAGTCCACCAAGCGGCAGATATGACATTTGGGTCGGTACGTGGGCTGAAGACTCAGTGACCGGCACGTTGTTCATCTCGGAACTCGGATATTTCTAGTCGGTCGTGTGACAGGAGCCCTGAACCGCGTACTTCCTGTTCAGGGAGCAGAAGAGGAATCAAAGAAGCGGAAGAGGTAGGTGCGGACACCCCCAGAGCGCGCACGGCGTGTCTGTGGGTATCCGCATGATTAAACGTCGGGGTGAGAGCCGCTACCAGCCAAACTCCGAGATGGAGAGTTCGGCGCTGGTCATACCGTCGCCGAAGGTGCCAACCCAGATGCTGTAGAGTCCGGTGGGGGGATTCGAGAACTCAATACCTGGTTGGGACCCGATCTCGTCGTCACTGTAGTACCACTCACCGTTCGGATCGTTGATCAACAGCACCGTGTCCTGACTCTGCTCCGAAACGTAGATGTAGAGCGAGAACGATCCCGCCTCGTAGTAGAGATCGAGGTCTGGAGCGGTCGCCACAAAGCCGTAGAATCCCAGCGAACTGATGTCCTCGCGGCCGCCGGCGGTCAACGAGATCGTTCGCGGGTCGTCGGCGAACCCGGAGCTCAGCTCCAGCGTTCCGTACGTAGGATCGAGCGTCCAATCCGGACCCGAACCGACCATAGCAGCGACATCAAATCCGATCTCTGATATCGCGAGGGAGGATTGAACAAGATCCTCGCTAAAGGTGCCCACCCAGATGTCATAGAGCCCGCTCTGCGCGTCGGGGAACTCGATTCCCGGGTTGAGTCCCATCTCATCATCACTGAAGTGCCATTGGCCGTCCGGTGCGTTCACCAAGAGGACCGTGTCATCTTCTGCAAACTCCACGTAGATGTAGAGCGTCAGTCCATCTCCTTCATAGTAGAGATCGTAGTCGGGAGCATCTGCAACGAATCCGTAGAATCCAAGAGCGGAGAGATCGATCGATCCCCCGGCCGTGATGCTTACCGTGTGTGGATCGGGAAAGAACCCCGCTTCCAGTTCGACACTTCCGAACGTCGGCGAAAGGGTGAAGTCTTGTGCAACGCCGAGCGACGCCACAAGCGCCACGAGGGCAGCAACGAGTAAGACCTTGGTTTTCATGGTGACCTCCAGGGACTGAGCGTGCTGCGCGAGAAGCCGGCAGCCGAACAGCCGATTCCTTCGATAGTAACGTGTTCGTGTCAGGAATTCACTATTGCGCGGATTATCGAGCGATTATAGTTCTTGCTGGTTCCAAAACGGTCCAGTAGAGTTAGGTTGCGGTCGCAGATGGCGCTCACTGTTCAAGACATCTTTTTCCCCTCCTTCACACTCGGGATTATGATCGCGGGTCTCGTCGTCTTTGGATTCCTCGCCGGTCACCGCCGAGACAACACTGCGTATAGGGGTGTCCTCTCGCTGGTGGTGGTTGCACTCGCATCGGTGGCTTTTGATGTGGCCGTCCTGGTGCTGACGGTGAGAGGCGGCCCCGAGCAGCTCGGCTTTTATCTCGATCGGCTGCGTGAGCTCGCGAACTCTGGATTTCTCTTTGCGGTGCCCTTCGGCCTCTTCGCCATACTTCCCACAGGCAAGCCGGAACGCCAGGTCGCGGGGATCACCTGGAGAATCGGGCTTACTCTCTTCGCGGCGAACGTGATCGTTGCCTTTGGCTGGCCGGAGCTCTTCGTCTCCATCACAGAGCGACTTCAGGGCCCAGGTGCGAGCGTCTACTCTACGACCTTCGGTCGCGGCCAGACGGGAACCGCCTTTGTCATTCGCGACGGCCTCCTTGGCGTGATGCTTCTTGTTGCGCTGGTGATCTCCGGCTGGGGCATTCTCTCCAAGAGTATCCGCGGCTCAAACCTTCTCGTCGCCGTGGGTGTCGTGATCGGCGTCTCTCTCGGTGCGGACGCGCTCTATGCAAACTTCACCGGCTCGTACCTTGGACCTCTGCGAGACTTTCCCTTCTCTCGTGTGACCACCGCAACGACGGTTTTCACCGTGCTCTCCATCGTCTCATACGTGATCAGATTCGTGAGTCAGTCGATGTCGCTCGATATCGCGAACAAAGAACTAGCAATCCGTCGCGATGAGCTCTCGTTTCTCGCCTACCACAACGCCAGGACCCGCATGCCAAACAAGCAGTCTGCAATGCGCGACATCGACAAACTCATTCGAGCGCGCGAGGAACCTGTCGCCGGAGAATGCTATCTCTGCAGCCTCGACAGCCTCTCTATTATCGAAGACAGCTTTGGCTCCACGGTCTCCGAACACGTCCTTGGGGCGATCGGCAGGCGGATCGAGGAACTCGTGGGGCACATCCCCGACGGAGAGGTTCGTGTCTACCACGTGGAGGGCTCGAGCTTCCTCGTCCTCACCGACTCGCTTATCAGCGAGGGTGCCCGTGAGAGTCTCGAGTCGGGACTGCTTCGTTCGACATCCGCGGCGCTATCGGTTGGAGAGGAAATGGTCTACCCGAGCGCGGTGATCGGTCACTGTGAACTCTCAAGAGATGCTGGTGGAGCCGAGGGAATCATTCGTCGGCTCAAGCGCTCGATCGCGAGCGATGAGGCAACGCCCGGCACCGTCAGACGATACTCCGCAGAGATCCACGCCGAGGTGGGCGAGAACCAAGGTCTGATTCAACGCCTTCGCGCCGCGGTCGAGCGTGACGACTTCACAATGCTCTATCAGCCAATCATCGATCGGGACGGCGGCATCTGCGCTGCCGAGGCACTCATCAGGTGGTCTGAAGCCAACACGGAGCGATTCATAACGCTCGCGGAGCAGTCGGGTCTTATCGTTCCCATCACCGATTTCGTCACGCGAACGATCTGTTCCGATATCTCAGCGCTGCGCGCTGCACACCCGGACATTGAGGTGCACATGAATGTCTCAGCGCGCCACGTTCACCAGGTCGACATCCAGGATCAGCTCGAGTCGTGCCTCGCGCACAATGGGCTCGACGCCGGCGCAATTGGCGTGGAGATCACGGAGACTTCGTTTTTTGAACAGAGCCAGGACATCCTTTCGGTTCTACACCGACTTCGTGAGGCAGGGTTTGGTGTGGCAATCGATGACTTTGGAACGGGGTACTCGTCGCTGAGTTACCTGAAGCAGATTCCTGCGGACCGACTTAAGATTGACCGGAGCTTCGTCATGACACTCCCGGAGTCACGCGAGGACCGGGCGTTGGTCGATGCTGCGATTGTGCTTGGGCATGAGCTTGGCAAGCAGGTAGTAGCCGAAGGCGTCGAGACCGAGCACCAGAGGGTCTATCTGCATGAGCACGATGTCGACTTCTTTCAAGGCTATCTCTTCTCGAGACCGCTCACGGTTGACGGTCTTGCTGCCCTTGATCCTCCCGGCCAGCTCTCTCCGGCGATGGGGTAGCTTCTCCCTTTGCACTCATGACGGGTCGATAGAGGTAGAGTTCAGGCGACTCGATTGATGTGACTTCCTCAAGAGCAGGCATCGTAAACGAATGAGCAACAATCTGGGCTTCGGCTGGAAGCTCAGACACTAGCTTGTGCTGAAGACGTCGATTAGTGTCTGGTAGCAGGTAGACCATAACGGCGGTCGCCTCAGAGACATCGTGCTTGAAGAGATCACCAAACCGAACGGTGACGCGAGACCGCAGGCCGAGAACCGTGATCAGAAGCTGACACCAGAGGAATCGCATGGGGTCAACTTCAATACCCACCGCGCGCGCACCGTACTTCCTCGCCGCTGCGACAATGAGTCGGCCGTCACCACATCCCAGATCGTAGACAACGTCTCTATGCCCCACGTCTGCCAGCTGAAGCATGTCGTGAACAGTCCCAATCGGCGTTGGTACCCACGGAGCCCCGCGGATATTGCTCCACGACATGGAGAGTCCAATGAGAAAGACAATGGTGACAAGCGCAACCGTCCAGCTCAACACAAGCTGGACAACTCTAATAGAGAGAAGATCCTGAAGCAAATCGATCACAAGACCGACTCCCAACGTCGACTCACTCGCGCGCGCCGACCTTCTGGGCAATCGCCTGGGTGAACTCCGGGTTTGATCCACAACACGACCCAACGACGTTCGCTCCACATTCGATCGCACGCAGAGCAAATGCTCCAAGATCCGCCGGACCTAGGTCGTAGACGACCGTGTCGCCGTCCATCCGTGGCAAGCCGGCATTGGGTTCACCCCAGATGAGTGCCTCCGTGGAGAGGTCACGGATCGTCCTGATTGCCGCCTCTATCTCCGCTGGGCCTACCCCGCAGTTCAGGCCCACAATGTCAGCGCCCCACTCGAGCGCTGCCGTCGCAAACTGTTCGACCGTCGTACCCATCATCGTTCGAAGGTTTGCATCAATGGTGAAGCTCACGAGAACGGGCAGATCGCAGACCGAGCGAGCGCTCTCAAGAGCGATCCGTGCCTCGTCCGGCGCACTCATCGTCTCGATCGCGATGAGATCTGCTCCGGCGAGCGCCTTCACCTGCTCCTCGTACGCCTCACGAGCAACCTCTTCCGTAAGCTCACCGTAGGGCTCGAGGAGCTCGCCCGTCGGTCCCACGGAGCCAACGACCCACGCATTGCCCTCTGCAGCCTCGCGCGCGAGATGCACGGCAGCATGATTGATCGCCTCGACCTGATCGGCGAGACCCGATCGGCCAAAGGCAATCGCATTCGCTGTGAAGGTATTCGTCGTGAGTAACTCGGCTCCTGCCCGGACGTAGTCACGATGGAGCGCGATCACGTCGTCCGGCCGGTGAAGGTTGAACTCTTCTGACGTGTCGAAGACTCGTCCCACACGACTGAAGAGCGCGGCACCAATGGAACCGTCTCCAACGACGACGCGGTCGCGAAGGGTCGAAACGAGATCAGTCACTTGTACCTCCGGAGCTCGCCGCGTCCAGTTCAATCGCGATGACCGTCACATAGGGATCCGGAGCAACGGTGGGGATCTCTATGCGATTCCCGCCGTCGGCCGGGGTGAGATCGCTGCCGTCAGAGAGGAGCCTCGCACTGGCGATCGCCAGATCGGGAAGCTCAAGGACGCCGGTCTCCGGCCAATCAAGAACATGAAGGTAGACGGTGCCGCCCCTCTGAGTAGTCCGGCACCACGACAGGCCCTGCAGCGGGCCAGCGGTTGAGCCGTAGATCGACTCGCCGTTTCGCTCGAGCCAGTCACCCATCTCGTGCAAGCGCAGAACGCTCGGTTCGGGGATGACACCTTCGGCGGTTGGGCCGACGTTGAGCAGATAGTTGCCACCCTTGCTTGCGATGTCAACGAGTTTCGTGATGAGGTCGCCCGTTGACTTCCAGTTGTCATCATTCGTCTTGAAGCCCCACGTGTCGTTGATCGTCGCGGGCGTTTCCCAATCCAGATTCACGCGACCGCCGGGGATCGTATTGTCACCGGCCGATGCGTAGTCGCCCATGCTGTTCCCCAGGCGACCGCAGACGAGGCAGTCCGGCTGAATCTCCCGGACGGTGTCCAACAGGTGCTGACTCTGCTCGGGAGTGATTCCCTTGGGTGTGTCGAACCAGATCAGACCCACCGGGCCGTAATTGGTAAGGAGCTCGCGGAGCTGCGGTATGACATAGTCGTGGACATAGGCATCAAAGTCCTGAGATGCATCGCCAAAGTCCCAGTAGTTGCCGTCCCCATCAGGGTGATGCCAGTCTTGCGTCTGAGAGTAGTAGAACCCCAATCGTATACCCTGACGTCGGCACTCCTCCGCGAGTTCCTGCACAACGTCGCGCTTGAACGGTGTGCCATCGACAATAGAAAACCTCGTGTGGCGCGAGCGAAAGAGGCAGAACCCATCGTGGTGCTTGGTCGTCAGGACCAGGTACTTCTGCCCCGCCCGTCTTGCGAGCCCGACCCACTCCGCCGCGTTGAACCCCACCGGGTTGAACTGCGGTGCGAGTTTCTCGTACTCCCGAACAGGTATCTCTGCGCGGTACATGATCCACTCTCCAATGCCCGGAACCTCGCGACCATCCCAGACACCGGCCGGTATCGAATAGAGTCCCCAATGAATAAACATCCCGAACTTTGCTTCGCGCCACCAGTCGAGTCGGGCGTCGTTTTGCGCCCCATCTCGTTGACTCCTGTTCGGATCAATCGCCGGTCTTGATGAGAAGCTTCCAAAGGTATTGCTGAGGACGAGTTCCACGGCGTCTGAAACACTCACATTGTGATTCGCGGCATGTTCTTCCAGCCGACGGGCGATGCCGTCGGGAATGGTGATGGTGATCTCTTTCATCTGGCTCCTTCCCGTCCCGGTCGTCCCGGGACCATTTACGCACGTTCGGTGGCGGTGAACAAGATCACGCCCCTCGCTGGGTCAGGCGTCTGGGCTTCTTCTGAGCTGCCACCGTGCCCTGTTCTGCAAGGAGAGGGAGATGCGATCGGCGAGTCGTGGTGAGACGAGTCGGTCCGCAAGCGGGAGAAGACGAGCGTCGCGGGTGGTCCGGTAGATTGGTCGTGGACGACGGACCGTTGCGGCGCGATAGACGACGCGAACGGTATGCTCTGGACCGGGTGCGGATTGGAATCCGCGAGTCACATACGCAAGGATGTTGTCGTGCGCACCTTGGTAGTCCTCGTGCGGATCAAGGGCGTCGAGTGCCGACTGAGCGACCTCCTCAAAGCCGGTGCGAAGGATTCCCGGCTCGATCATGCTGACCCGAATGCCCATCCCGCCGACCTCCTGACGAAGGGCGCGGCCCACCGCTCGAAGCGCATGCTTCGTCGCTGAGTAGTAGCCGATCCCGGAGGTCGAGATGTGAGCGGCAACGGAGCTAGTAATGATGATGCGTCCACTTCGAACCTGGCGCATGGAGGGCAGGACGGCCTGAACGGTGCGTCCAACACCAAAGAGGTTGACATCGAACTGCTTGATCACTTCCGCAATCGGCACCGACTCAATGGTTCCGTAGGATCCGTAGCCGGCATTCGCAAAGAGAACGTCTATCCTCCCGGTATCATTGATCATCCGAGCAACGCCGTCGCGGATGGAGGACTCATCGGTCACGTCCATCCTGAGGGGGTGCCCACCACCGGCTCGCAGCTCCTCCATCCGGTCGACCCGCCGCGCCGCGGCGTACACGATCCAACCGCGCCTCAGAAACTCCATCGCGGCGAGCTTACCCATCCCCGACGATGCGCCGGTGATGAGGATCGTTCGCATGGTCCCACTCATGATCCGGACCTACGGTCGATGACGACGACCCAATCGGGCCCCCTCCAGCTGCATGCGATCGTCGGCTCGTCCTCTCGCGCAAAGGTTCCAATCTCAGATAGCCCGCCCGTTCGCGGGTCGAACCACTGCGCCAGGAACGAGCTCCCGGAGAGCCTTCGCAGGTCGATCGTCACCTCGCGCGAGGCGTGTGGCATGTAAATCATCGCATAGGTGCCGTCCTCATCACGGGTAGCACGGACCAGTGGGTCATTCGTCGCCGCAACCAACGCCTGGTCAGGGACTCGA
>JANQQY010000085.1 GCA_028284845.1 Spirochaetales bacterium | reverse complement strand
CCGGCAGCGAGACCGTCGATCTGCCGGATGATGACCCGATCGTACAGCGCGCTGAACTCGTGGCGGCTCGCCAGATGGAGAGCTGGCTCTCAGATTCGGCCGCCACCCTCGATCCCTCAGGCGCCACGGGCGAGAAGGCGAGCGAGGCGCCTCTCAAGTCATCCGGAGGTTCCGCAGCGGGAGCAGGCGACGCGATCCAAGCTCAGAGGGGCTCGGACGGTCCGGCGGCGACCGCAGATGACAACGGTCACACGGCGTCCGGGCGATCGTCTACGTCCCAGAGTTCGTCCACTGAACGCCCGGCGCTCATCAGCTACAGCCGTGATCCGGAGGACGCCAAGCCCGGGAGCTACGATCTCGTCGATACGATTGAGAAGCTCGAGGCGTGGTGTGCCAAGGTTCGGAACGCCGGGATTGCCGCCTTTGACAGCGAGACCACCGCCATTGACGTGATGGTCGCACGACCGGTTGGTTTCTCATTTTCGACCGGCCGTGGCAACGGCTGCTACATTGCACTCCATGGTCCGGATGGGCCGGTCATCCCTGAGAATGAAGCGCGGGAGCACCTAAAGAAGCTGCTTGAGGATCCTGCAGTTCGCATCGTTGGACAGAATCTCAAGTACGACTACAAGATCATGCTGCGGTGGGGAGTCAGGATCGCTCGTCCCTGGTTCGACACAATGATCGCAGCCTGGCTCCTGGATACCGAGTCGAACAGGCTGGGAATGGACGCGCTTGCTCAGGACTACCTTGGGTACGAGACGGTCCACTATGCGGATGTTGTCCCAAAGGCAGCACGCGGCGAGCCGGAGAACACCTTTGACGTTGTGCCTCTCGATCAGGCCGTCGCCTACGCGGCAGAGGATGCGGACATCACCTACCGGCTCTTCCGTGTGCTCGAGCCACTGGTGGAGGAGCGGGGGCTCCGCGATCTCTTCCGTGAACTCGAGATGCCACTCATCCCGCTCCTTGCGGAGATGGAGATCCGCGGAATCCGCCTCGACTCTGCTGCCCTTGCTGAGTACAGCACGGAGCTGGAGACCGAGCTCCATGCCATTCAGACCGAGATCTTCGATCTCGTGGGACACGAGTTCAACATCGGATCACCAAAACAACTGCAGGTCGTGCTTTTCGAGGAGCGAGGGCTTCAGCCCGGGAAGAAGACAAAGACGGGATACTCGACCGATTCGAGTGTACTCCAGGAACTCGCACGCGAAGATCGCGTACCGGAACTCATCCTGCGACACCGAGTTCTGGCGAAGCTCAAGAGTACCTACGTCGACTCGCTGCCCACGATGGTGAACGAGGAGACCGGTCGCATTCACACGCATTTCAACATCAACGGCACCGCGACCGGTCGCATCAGCTCGACCGACCCGAATCTCCAGAACATCCCTATCCGCGATGAAGAAGGACGGAAAATTCGTGAGGCCTTTATTCCGGAGGACGGATGGAAGTTTGTGAGTGCCGACTACTCTCAAGTTGAGCTTGTGGTGCTCGCTCACCTTTCGGACGATCCGGGGCTCAAGCACGCCTTCGCTGAGAACATAGACGTCCATCGCCATACCGGGTCGCTGATCTTCGGCCTATCGAGTGACGAGGTGAGCGCCGCCCAGCGTCGTATTGCCAAGACGATCAACTTTGGCGTTATGTACGGAATGAGTGCTTTCCGTCTCTCTCGCGAGCTTCAGATCCCGCGCAAGGACGCAGACAGCTTCATTGACGCCTACTTCTCCACCTACTCGCGCATCAAGGGTTTTATTGACGAAACGGTCGCGGAGGCGGAGCGCACCGGCTACGTGAGCACGATTCTTGGGCGGAAACGCTACCTTGCTAACATCAGCAACCGGAACCGCACCGTGAAGATGGCCCAGGAGAGGATCGCCGTGAATACCCCCATACAGGGGAGTGGTGCCGATATCATGAAGAGAGCCATGATCGATCTTTCGGCTCGTCTCTCAGAGGGGCAGTACAGAAGCCGACTGCTCCTCCAGGTCCATGATGAGCTCATCCTTGAGTGCCCGCCGGACGAGGTGGAGGTGATCAGCGAACTCCTTCGTACTACCATGGCGGAGGCGATCAAGCTTTCGATTCCACTAAAGGTCTCAGTAGAGTCGGGTGAGAGCTGGGGCGTGATGCATTGATCGTCGTCGGCGTCACGGGGAAGTACTGCGCCGGGAAGAGCACGGTCTCCGAGATCTTGGCGGAGGCCGGCTACGTCACGATCGACGTCGATTCCCTTGGCCACGAGGCGCTCACGCATCAACGCGATCTCGTCGTGGCGGCGTTCGGAGATGAGGTGCTTGAAGCGCCTCAGAGTGACGGCGCATCAGAGGTCGACACTCAAAGCCCCATCGACCGCAAGGCGCTGGGACGGATCGTCTTCTCCGACCCGGATGCACTTCGCAGGCTCGAGCGGATCGTCCACCCGACCATGGTGGCGATGACCGAGGAACAGATTGCAGATGTGAAGACAAAGGCGCCGGAGAGCGTTGGGGTCGTGGTCAATGCCGCGATCCTCCAACGGATGGGACTCGGCAGGCTCTGTGACCTGATCGTTTTTGTCACCGCACCATTTTTTCAGATCCTGCAAAGAGCGAAGGCGAGGGATGGAGCGGGACTGCTGCAAGTTGTGCGCCGGCTCAAATCCCAAAAGGACGTGGGGTCTCAGTTTTCACCCTCGAATGCCGATATCTACAGTGTAGAGAACGACGGCGATCGGGAGCGACTGCGCACGCAGCTTGCGAGGTTCCTCCCGGGGCTGTAACGGGTGGAGCATGGAGCAGCGAAGAGTTCTTCTCATCATCACAGGCGTAGCGGTCGCACTGGCAATCACGTTAGGGCTTGGCCTCTGGCTCCTCTACCCGCGAGAGGATGCGGTCCAGAGCTCTGAAGAGACGGCAGGCGGCGTTCTCGAATGGGAGCCGCGTGACTACCTGCTGGGTGATGGCAGCCTTCCCGGTATTGAGGAGACGCCCGAGACGGGATTCACCGGTCTCGATTCCAGTGGTGACGATCAACCCTTTGTGACCGTGGCTCCGTCTGAGGATACCGACGCCGAACCCACCGGCCCTTCAGACCGGTCCCGCATGAACGAGGAGATGCCGGGATTCACGGGGACCGTCACCCGCGAACCGGTGATGGCCACAGACCCTGCGGACGCATCCGACGCTACGGCCGCCGAACCAGACATCCGGAGCGTACGATCGGCGTCACCAGATGCCGGAGCATCCGCTGATCCGCGTGGAGCTGGTCCGGCTGTCTCGCCTGCTCAATCGTCGCGCTCCGGCTCTGCGGAGCCGCGCTCAGAATCATCGCCGGCACCTCTCTCAGACCGCGCCTATTGGATTCAGGTCATCTCCTCGCCCAATCGGGACACCGTGGAGCAGGCTCGGATCACGCTCGATGAGCTCCAGTTGGGCTCCCGGATTCTCACCAAAGAGATTGGCGGGAGAATCTACTACCGACTTCGACTTGGTCCCTTCCCCATTCGCACCGAAGCCGAGAAGTTCCTGGGTTGGGTTCACGATGTAGACGGTTTTGCGGATGCACTCATCTTTGTTGACTACACCACGGTCGTACTTGCAGCGAACAGCCATTAGGCTACACTCAAACCATGTCGAATCAGAACGCACCGACTCCTCCGGAGGAGTCGCGCGTCCGGAAGCTTCTTCGCAAGTTACGTCGCCGACACCACGGCCGTGAGGGATTCTGGCGCGCGCACATTGGATTGTTCGCGTCCGTTAACGGCTTCCTCGCCTTCCTGAACCTCGTCACCTCATCGTCTCAGCCGTGGGTACTCTATGTGCTTGGCGCAATGAGCATTCCGCTCGGTCTTCACGCCGTGCTCCGTGCCCGGAGGAACGCCCTGCAAGCCTCACTCGAGCAGTTCACGCAGACCCCCGCACTGCCCGCATCCGATGAGAGTGATGATCCGGATGAGCTCCGGCGCCCGCGCGTCAATGATGTTGCGGTCACCGACGTCATGGGTCGAGAGATTCCGCATTCCGTCTTCCGACCATTGCGCAAGCTCCACCGCTCCCGTACGGCCTTCCTCTCGCTCGCAACCGTGGGTGCGACCACGAGTGCCTACCTCTTTCTGATAAACGCTGTGGGTGGCGGGCAGTTCTGGTCGATCATCCCGGCCGCCTCCATCGCCTTCCCATTGGCCTTCTGGGGTGTTCTCCTCCGCAATCGGCGTCGCAAACTCCGCGCGCAGCTCGAGCGGGCACAGTCGGCAGCGCCGCTCACAGCACCAGTGGCAACCAGCGCACTTCCGTCCGGCACCCACCAGGCGAGCCTCGATGCGCGCGAGGTACGCGCAAAGATCGTTGAACTCGTTGAAGCACATGCGCCCGGTCGTGCAGACCTCGTTTCACGCATCGACAGCATCATCGCTGAGATCGATCGGCTCGCCGGCCTCGAGCGAGGATTCGACGAGGCACTCTCAATTCTCCCCATCGAGGATCTGGAGCGAGAGCAAGATGAGCTCGTCTCGCAGCGCGATTCCGCGGAGCACGCGATGCGCGCACACTACGACGAGAGTCTCTCGCAGCTGCGTAGCCAAATTGAGAGTCTGCGGGATCTTCGGCAGAAGCGTGAGATGGTGTCGATTCGGCTACGGTCGGGAGTGAACTCACTTCGGCAGGTGAGCCTTGATCTGGTGCGCATCAAGGGCGATCAGACGCTCTCGCAGCTTGACGATCGGATTGGCGAGCAGGCGGAGGAACTCTCTCGGTACTTTGGAGATCTACGGTCGAGCTACGATGAACTCAGTCGCGAGATCGAGTCGCTCGGGCAGGACAGCGAGAACTCTCCCTAGACCGTACTCGGCTCCGGGGTCCGTGTCACGACGAAGTCTCCCGCCTTGTAGAAGACGGTGCTGTTTGGCGGGACGCTACGAGTGAGCCAAACATTTCCGCCAATTACAGAGCCTGTTCCGATCTCAGTGTCGCCGCCAAGGATCGTAGCACCGGAGTAGACGGTCACGTCGTCCCCAATCGTTGGATGGCGCTTGCGATGAGCCTCTTCCTTTCTCACACTCATCGCCCCAAGTGTCACACCTTGGTAGATCTTGACTCGATCGCCAATCACGCAGGTTTCCCCAATGACGACCCCGGTCGCGTGGTCAATAAAGAACGACGCGCCAATGGTCGCACCGGGATGGATGTCGATTCCCGTTCTTCCATGGACCCATTCACTCATCATGCGTGGCAGGAGGGGAACGCCGCGCACGAATAACTCGTGCGCAAGACGATGGACCAGGACGGCCTCAACGCCGGGGTAGGCGAGGATGACCTCTTCTCTGCTCTGGGCCGCCGGGTCGCCCTTCATCGCAGCGTCGACGTCAAGACGGAGCCGCTTACGAAGAGACGGCACCTGGGCGAGGAAGTCAGCCGTCAGCCGCTCCGCCCGATCGTGGCAGCCTTCAATCTCGTGCGTCTCAACCTCGTGGCCGCAAGGGCGTTCCATGTCGATGCCACGCTGAAAGCAGAGTGCCTTGTGGATCTCGTCAGTCAGGCAACGTGCAACTCGACTCAACCGCTCTTCGATTACGAAGCGCAGACTGTCCGGGTGTGATCGCTCTTCATCGTGGTATCCGGGGAAGATGATCGACTCCAGGTCCTCGATGATCTGCACGATGTGCAGCCGAGACGGCAGACGCGGGCCCTCAATGTGGTTGATGCCACCGATCTCTTTGTACGAGTCAACGATCTCGTCGATGACAGGACCGAGTTGCTCCATCATGGCTACAATATCGCTCGCTTCGAGATGCGCTTCAACCCACGTTCGAGTGGGAGGTAGGCTCATTGACAGGGGGCTCTCCTGATCGGACGAGACCCATGCAGAGGAACGCGATGGCGAGGCAGACGGCACAGTAGAGGAAGCTCGATCGATAGCCTGCAAGGTCGATGATGGAGCCGGCGATGGGCGGCGCGATGATCGCCGCAGCCTGGCTCGAAAAGTAGTAGAGCCCCGTGTAGATGCCCATGTTTGAGAACGTGGCCATCTGCCAGAGCATGGGGAAGCTATTGGTGACAATAGCTCCCCAGAAGATTCCAAAGACAAAGAGAATGGACCAGAAGATCGCCACAGAGACCGTCCTCGAGAGGCCAAACTGCTCGACGAACGGCTCATGAAAGAAGAGGACGGATGTGAGCGCGACAACTGCAACGAGCGAGATACGGATCAGTCGTTTCCGTCCAATCCGATGTGCTACGAACCCCGATGGAATGGCAAAGATCACAAAGGCGGCACCGGCCATGCCGGCGGAGAGTCCCACCAGGCCCTCGGGCAGTCCAAGGACGTCGCGCGTGTAGAGCGAGACAAAGGGTAGGAGACCCTGGTAGCCCAAAAACCAGAAGAAGATAGCAAGAAGGACCCAGACGGCGCTCTTGTCGGCGTCGCCTACGATCTTCCGTAGCGAGGTAAGCAATGGCTCGCTCGCCTCGTCCGTTGTTTCCGCTCGTTGGCGTTCCTTCACAAATACGAAGAGAAGAATCGTCGCCACGACGACGAGAAGCGCGGCAATCAAGAAGGGGAGCTTTCGGCGCGTGTCGCCAATGATCGGCAGGACGATCGATAGCTCGGTGAGCGGCGCCAGCGCGACCGTGCCCACGATTGCGGCGATCGCCCCCATCGTGTTGATGACGCCGTTCGCCTCCGACCTGAACTCCCCGGGTATCGTGTCAGGCATCAGCGCGACGACCGGGCCTCTGGCCGGTTGCTTCGCGGCGTTTAATAGGAAAAGGACGACGATCAATGCCAGAAGGCTTGCCTCGGCGCTGAACGGTACCGCTCCAAAGAAGATCGCACTGAGTGGCAGAGTCACGAGAATGTAGGGCATCCGTCTCCCAATTCGGCTCCGCGTCGTGTCCGAAAGGTGAGAGAAGACCGGAATCAGAAAGAGCGCGAACCCATTGTCGAGGGTCATGATGAGGCCGATCAGCCCTCGACTCGCAACGTAGTCGTCGAGGAAGAGCGGCACAAAGATCTCGTAGAGCGAGTCCATCAGGCCCATCGTGAAAAAGCCGAGGCCGATGAGAAACGTCGTTCCCAGATATGGACGGAATCCTGAACGCTTCATCAGATTCTCCGCAGTGTTCCGGGATCGATGCGTCCGGTCGCAGTGTTGCAGAGCCAGGCTGAGTCAAAGAGGTGCAACGGGTCGATGACCGGTTTGGGTGCGACCGTGAGTGCGTGAAAGAGTGTGCCCCGTTTATGAGCTCGATTGATACGTGCGAGATAGCGGTCGGCTATCTTTGGGACGCGAAAGTCGGAGACAACGAGGACGTCCGCGTGTGAGAGATCGTCGGTGTCGACCAGTTCGACCGCGCGTTCGAGTGCCTTGTGCAGATCGGTTCCACCGTGAAAGCCGCCGGACAGGAATGCCGCGAGCAGAGCGAGATCGGCGTGTCCTTCCTGATCGTAGGGAAGGCGAAATGATCGGATCTGCGACGAGAATGCGATCACCTCAAGTGGCCGTTGCCGCTGTGCAAGCTCTCGCGCGAGCGCGAGAACGGTTGCCTTCGCGATGCGCTCGGGGAATCCGAGCATCGATCCCGATGTGTCGACGCAGACAACGACAGGACCCCGTGGTACCATTACCCGCTCCCATGCCGGAACGAGCGTGGTAGTCGTATCCTCAACCAGTTGCTCCCGATTGTACTCGAGCGAGAAGAGCTGACCGTTGGCGAATTTGGCAAAAAAGAGGTCTTCGGTTTCAGGGTGCGCAAGAAGGGCGACCTCGGATGGTATCAGCGTCTCGAGATCGTTCCCGGCTCGAATGCCGGTCACCTCGCTTCGTCCTACGCCGACCGGTCGGAGGCGTACCTCGTGACGTTCGGTCATCACGCGACGCTCCTCCGTGACTGCCTTGCTCCGCCCGAGGATCGATGCGAGTTCACCGAGCTCCGGCATCTCGCCGAGTGTCCGGCTCGCCTCTTCGAGTCCTGACATGGGCAGCTCTTCCCACTCGTGCCGGCCAAGGTCCCAGAGCGCATCTTCGTTCCCCAGCGCGTCGCGGACGATCCGTTGCTGGTCGGCAAGGCGTGGGACGATGCGTCCAAGCTCTCGTACGAACTGGCCCAGCGCACGGCCCAGCTCTCGCGCTCTGTGCCGGTCACGCTCCGCGTGAATGAGCGCCTCCCATCGGTCAAGCAGCTCCCCTGCGTACGCTTCCCGGAGAATCTTACTGGGTTCTGTGGCCGCCTTCTTCACGGCCACGCTCGCAGCCCTCTGTAGTTCGTGCCTCGAGTCCGCCGCACGTGCGGCGATCTCCGTGAGATTGCTCGCGCCGGTATCTTGCACCGCTAAGAGCAATGCCTCCTCGTCTGCCAGTGGATCGTTCGCTTCAAGCTCGCTCCATCGATCACCAACCCAATGCACCGCCTCATGGGCGATCCTCTCCGCCATGCGCGCGTTGCCTGCTGTGTACTCGCCGAAGGTGATCGTCTGCGAGAGTCGCTCGATCGTTGCGGTCAGCGGAGCCGGTGTCGGCGCGTTCGTATCGTGGTCGTGCTCGTCGTGATGATCGTGGTGGTGGTCGTCGTGGTGCGTGTGACCGCCAATCTGGTCGCGGTCGTGCGAATGGTCGTGCCTGTGGCTGTCGTCATGGTCGCGTTCGTGCGGATCGCTGTGCTCGTGCGCGTTGAGTGGGGGGGCGTTCGGCCCGTGGAGCGTCTCGTAGAGGTTCTCCTCGAGCTCGGTACGAACCGAGTCCGGGAGGTGATCGTCGTGGAAGTAGCGGCAGAAGTGCACTAGCCTTCGGAGCTCCCCGGCGCTGGTTCGAGTCCGGCTTCCTCCGCAAACTCCGCGATCCGGAGCTGCAAGCGGCCGAGGTGGGTCGCCGTCTCCGCGAGCGATTCGAGTACCACTTCCGCGTCGGATACCGGCACAAACAGATGCGCGCGCGCCTCGTCCTCGAGGCTCCCACGCTCCATCAGGGTTCGCGAGAGGAGCTCGTTCGTGCGCTCGAGGAGCTCGTCGATCTGTGATGCGATCTGGTCGCGCTCGTCGTCCGTCAGTGATCGTGGCTCAACGAGCTCCACCTGCTCGAATGATGTCTCGATCGTGTGGGCAACGCCGCCAAGCAGCACCTGCCACTCCGACCGCTCCGCCGAAGCTCGTTCGGATCCCACGAGTTGGTCTTTCGCGTCGTAGATAAACACATCGATCTCGCGCTCTTCGCTGGAGAGATCCTCAATATCGCCGTGCCAGACAAGGAGGAGATCGGAATCCTTCTCCGCCTCAGGGATAAGCCGGAAGTACTCGTCGCGATAGACGACCGGTCGAGGCCGATCGTCAACGACTCTCGCGGACGTAAGTGATCGCAGCCGCACCTGGACATCCGAGAGTGCTGCTTCAATGGCCACCGCCTGTTTCATCCGCCCGGAGCGCTCGGCAAGCTCATGAGCGACGATCTGGTGCACTGTCTCGCGCTGCTCCAGTGTTGTCCATGCCACCGACCGTATAAGCGCGCAGTCGATAGGGTCGACATGTTCGCGTCCATGAAGAAGAGCACAGGTCCGAAGGACGCCTGCCAGTTTCTTCCAGCGGCGGTCGGAGACGTAGATGTCGGCCGCAGAGAGCGACGACCTGATGGCCGTGATCAGGTCGAGTACCTCGGGGCCAATTGAGACACGCGATTGGTTCTTGCTGATTTCCTGGTACTCGTCGTTCGTGATTCGGTGCTCAGGAGGGACCAGGTCGGCGTAGGGGTCGGTGGTTTCTTCAAGGAGTGCGGCGAAGCTCTGGTCCTCCTGAACCGGCTCGACCACAAGTCGGAGCAGAAATCGGTCCCAGAACGGTGCTCCCTCGTCGTCCGGATGCGGGAGCTCATTGGATGCCCCTATAAAGACCTTCATGGGGATGTGGAGTTCCTCGTCGCCGTTTCGGAATCGACGTTCATTCAGAGCGGTAAGCAAGGCGTTCTGAATGGGTGGACTCGCCTTCCAGATCTCGTCGAGGAAGACCACATCGGCGTCAGGTAGATAGTGGGAGGTGACTCGCTCGTATTTGTCCTTGTCCCTTAGTGAACGAATCGAGATGGGGCCGAACACCTCATCCGGGGTGCTGAAACGTCCCATAAGATAGACAAACCCTTTCGCGTCCTGGAACGCTTGCTGAAGGCGGCGCGCGATGAGGCTCTTGCCCGTCCCTGGGCGGCCCAGCAGGAAGACGCTCTCACCCGCGAGGGCCGCGAGCAAACTCAGGCGAACCGATTCCTGCCGTTCGTAGAGCCCGGATGAAAGGGCTGTAAGAAGCGATTGCATTCGCTCGTACATGGCCTCACTCTCGCCAGGCGCCGCTCCCATGTCAACCAAGCAGCTTTCCGTGGATTGGCGAACTGTGGTAGTGATAACTGTTGCACCTACTCTTCTGGCTCTACATCCTTGCGCTCGCGAGCGGCGCGGCGTCGTCGGCGATCACCCTCTTTGTCTATGCGCAGCACAAGAAGCCGGTTGAAGTTGGTTTTGCGCTCTTCCTGATCTCGCTTCTCGGTATCGTCGCGAGCATGGCCGTGCAGCAATATGCACGGATCGCGCCGGGCCTTTCGGCGAACTCTGCGATGATCACGTCGATTGTCCTCATGATCGTTGGATCGGGCGGATACATCTTTGTCTGGCCCTACTTTTATCACCCGCTCGTCGGCACCACGCCTCCTCCGTGGCTTCGTACGATCTACTTCGCAATCGGCGCCCTCTTTCTGCTCTTGGCCTTCTCGCTCTTCCTGCTTCCCCAATCGATGCTGGTCTTGATCGCTCTCAACGTGATGCTCTTTGGCACGATCGCCTACGGCATTCTTTCGATCGCGATTCGCTACAAGCGGATTGGAGACCGGCGGCTCCGTCGGGCGGTGCGTGTCTTTCTCATTGTTTCCGCGATCTTCTTCCCGCTGATGTACGTCGATTCGATCCTGATCTATCTCCCCGCAATGCCGTTGGCCGATCATCTCGACGGAACTGCGCTGCCCGTTTTTTTTGTCGTGCTGAACGTTCTCGCAATACGGTTTGCCGGCACCTATCTCAATGAGCCGGCCTACCTCAGTGAGGGATCTATCTCGTCCTACTTCTGTTCCGCCTACGGAATCAGCCAGAGGGAGGGTGAGATCATTGCGCTCCTGGTCGAGGGAAGCACGACGAAGGAAGCGGCGGAGCGTCTTTTTATCTCGGCGAAGACGGTGGAGAACCACGTCTACAACATCTATCAGAAGACCCAGGTTCGAAATCGAGTTGAACTCGTAAACCTGATCCTCGAGCACCGCGGTAGCTGACGACAGCGCCAGATGAGGGATCTCCCCTATGGCCTTGGTCGCCGGTCGCGACCAGAATCCGCGTATGCGAACTACGACGGTGCTCCCCAGGCGGCAGCGATGGCGAAGATCATTGCTCAACACGTCGCTGCTCTTCTTTCCGGTGACGATGTACTACATGTCGCCGGTCCTTAGTCTGATGGGCGCAGCGAACAACATCGTTGCCGGCAGCGTGATCGTCTTTGCGATTCAGCTTCTCTCTGCGATCTTTGTTGGGCGGGCGTTCTGCGGCTGGGTCTGTCCGGCCGGAGCGGTGCAGGAGATCTTCACCTCGGTCCAGCCAAAGCCCCTTGCCTCTCGCTGGGTCCGATGGAGCAAGTGGGTCATCTGGGTGCCCTGGCTTGGTTTTCTTCTCTACATGCTCTTTTCGGGGAGGGGCTCGCTGTCAGTCGACTTCGACGCCTTCACGCGCGGCGGCATCTCCTTGACCGACCTAAGCGGCTACGTCGTCTACTACCTTGTGCTCACCGTCTTCCTGGTGCTCGCACTCACGCTCGGACGTCGAGGTGGGTGTCATGCCATCTGCTGGATGTCGCCCTTTATGATCGTTGGGCGCTCGATACGCAACCTCTTCCGCCTCCCGGCGCTCTCTCTCCGCAGTGCTCACGGATCATGCATCGCCTGCGGCGTGTGCACCGAACACTGCCCCATGAGCATCGATGTTCAGGCTCTTGTCCAGTCCGGCACCATGGAGCATACCGATTGTATGCTGTGCGGCGAGTGCGTCGATGGGTGTCCCAAGAAGGTTATCTCCTACGCTGTGGCAAGAGAGAGCCTCGCCACTTCGCGGTGAGGTTGTAGGAACAATCCTTACAAGTTAAGTATAGATTCGCCGATACCGTCCGAGCGACTCCAGGTGTACCGTTGTGGTTCGATTCTGGAGGAGCCCGTGAAAATCCGTACGAAACTGACGTTCTTTGGCATCGTCCTGACGTTGATTCCGCTCGCCGCGCTTGGTCTCTTTGCTCTTATTGAGCTGAGCACGTCCGAGTCGGTAGCACGCTCGGAAGTCCTCGAACTCGCCCACACCACGAATCAACGGACCGTGGCCGGCGTCTACGGGATGGTCGCAAGCCAGCAGGAAGTGCTCGAGGATCTGGTCGCGGACGATCTGAACGTGGCGCACTACCTGCTCGCCGCCGCCGGCGGTGCGTCGCTCGGCACGGAGGCGGTTCGATGGAACGCTACCAACCAGTTCACCGGGACTACGCGCGAAGTCGAGCTCCCTCGTATGGTGGCAGGTGAAGAGTGGCTTGGACAGAATCGCTCATTCCTACAGCGCACACCGATCGTGGACGAGGCTGTCGAGCTCATTGGATCGACCGTCACCGTCTTCCAACGAATGAACGAAGCCGGGGACATGCTCCGCGTGGCGACGAACGTGGAGAAGCTCGATGGGACTCGCGCCATCGGAACCTACATTCCGGCCTCCGATCCTGATGGTACCCCCAATGCAGTGGTAAGCGCGGTTCTCTCCGGCGAGCGATTTATTGGTCGCGCCTTCGTCGTGAACAAGTACTACGTGACCGCATACGAGCCCATCCGAGATTCCAGCGGCGAGCTAATCGGCATGATCTACGCCGGAGTCCCGGAGGAAAGCGCACGAAGTCTCCGGACGCAGATCATGGACATGAGAGTTGGGGAGACGGGCTACGTCTTTGTTCTCGATTCGAGCGGAACCTATATCGTCTCTCAGAATGGGGCTCGCGACGGGGAGAGCGTCATCAATGCGCAGGACACCGATGGACGGTTCTTTGTGCGCGACATGATTGAAGAGG
>JANQQY010000084.1 GCA_028284845.1 Spirochaetales bacterium | reverse complement strand
CTGTCGAGAGACGAGATCCATTAGGGCGGCGATAGCACGCCGCTGATTTCGTCCGCTGCCAGCGTTGCCGCCCTTTGATCCTCGCTTCGTTTCGGGTTGCGTGTACTCAATCCGATCAAGCACTGCCGATGTGACCGGGTGGCCATGATCGTCGGAGAACCCGAGTTCTACCGTGCGTGGCCTGAACGCAAGCGGCATCGGCTCTTCGGCGTCCTTCATTTTCGTTGTGTGCATTCGGACGACGCCGTCGTCATCGCGGTCTACGCGATACTCGCTGTCGAGTGCTGCGTGGAACGCGATTGCGCCCCGTGCGCGCGTCTTGTCCGCATGACCTGTGTGGTGGACGAACAGGATCGTACTCGAGCGTCTTGCCTTCAATCGGTCCGCAGCAGCGATCGCGGCGCCCATCGCCTGTGTATCATTCTCATTCTCAGGTCCGAAGTTCCGTGCGAGCGTGTCGAGGATGATCAGCGACGGGTCTCCGCAGTCGAGTGCAAGTCGCTCGATAGAGAACTCGACCTCAGCCATTGCGTCCGGATCTGTCAGCGAGGCTGGAGACTCCGAGAGAAAAATCGGTGCGTCGGCAAGACCCACTCCGTTGCGGATTGACCACGCCTCGAATCGACGACGAATACCACGGCCACCCTCGCCGAGGATGTAGACCACCGGTCCGGCCTCAACCTCGTGATCGTGCCACGGCGATCCCGTGGCCACAGAACACGCCAGACCCACAGCGAGGAAGCTCTTGAATGAGGACGGAGCACCGATCACTGCAACAGTGGTGCCGCTCTCGATCCGATCCCGGACGAGGTAGTTGGGCGAGCTCGTCTCGATCTCGGATAGTCTCACCAGACGATATCGAGGTTCGACGTCCAGACGTCGGGCAAGGCGCTCGATGTTCTCCGGCATAGACGGGAGTTCGTGGTCAGAAAGGACCTTGTGCCACAGAGAGATCCGGGCAAGTGTGTTTTCAGCTGTCCCAAGCGTCGGATCTACCTGGAACGCGGCGTCGACGGATTCGAGCGCGATCAGAGCGCGCAGGTCCAACAGGCCCTTCGTGATCCGCTCGCACGTTGGACGCTGGTGACCGTTCAGCTCGGGATCGGAGAGCGCGGCCGACGCGGTCGCGAGGATCGTCCTCGTACGCTCGAGATGAGTTTCGCTCACCGTGCGACCCCGGCGAGCGAGAGAATCAGCCCCGCGTGCTCAAGTGGAACGGCGCGGTCGAGCGTGTCCATCGTCGTCGCCGTCGATAACCCGGCGAGCTCGACGTCCGCGATATCCCCGCTGGGACCGAGGATAGCTGGCGGATCGACTACGCAGACTGCACATCCTTGGCTGACGAGTCTCCGGCCGATCTCTGCCATCGCCATCATGCCAGGTCGGTCGAGATCGGGCCACAACACGACGTACCGATCGCGGAGCGGCGTCCAGTCCGTTCGGTCGACTGCAGCGGTGCCGCCGATCCAACAGGTTGCGACCCAGTTTCGGCCGGCGTCGTGGAGGTACAGCTCTGCGACATGGCGCGCCCTCTCTCCCTCAACCATCAGAACGATGCGGTCGGGGTGCTTCGTGATCACGTCGAGGTTGAACACCGGCCGGCCGTGTTTGAATGCCTGGCCCATCCGAACACACGATCCGTCAAAGTAGATCGGCAAGATGTTCTTTCGCCCCTCCGCCGGCTGAGCACGGACGATGATTTGGACGACGGCACCGTTGGCGTTGCGATACAGGTCGCCACGGATAGGCCTGCCCCAACGCTCCACGAACCATTGCTCGAACGGCATGCGCCTCGCGCGTGCTATCGCGTTTTTGGTGAACGGTTGTCCCGGCTTCCGCGGCGCGTCGGGTCGGCGGCGCGGTCGCTGTGGCAAGGACTGGTCCGGAAGGGATCCTCCCGAACGCTTGATGATGTACTGCGCCGCCTCTTTCTTGCTGATTCCATCGCGTTTGCTGATGAGATCGACCAGGTCGCCACGTTCTGTGTCGCCGGCACCGGCAAAGTCCTTCCACATCCCGGTCGCTCCGTTGATCGAGAAGGATCCGACGCGCGTATCGTCGCGAAGCGGATTCAACGTCCAAAACTCGTCTTTGTTCCAAAAGGAGGCGCCTGCCGCGAGCTCTGCCTCGATGAGAGCGTGGTTGATGCGCGAACGCGCTTCGTCGAAAACGTCAACGCGTTGCACGTTCTGGGTGCTCGGTTTGTGGATGACCGGTATTTCTTCGTGGTTTCCCGTTTTCGCGTACGCGTCCGTTGCCGCGGGGATCCTGTAACGAGCAGACATGTCGGTCGGCTATACCTGTTCCCGTGGCGCCTTTCGCGGCTTGCGGGTCGGAGGTCGCTGAGAAAGCGCTGCCAGAGCCGCATAGCGCGGAATTCGGATCTGGGTGCCGATGCGAAGAAGCGGAATTGCGTTGTAGCGAGTCATCCGGTAGATCGCGTGGACCTGAACTCCGCAGACCTGGGAAAACTCCTCCGGAGTGTCCATCGGTTGGGAGTCGATCTCTGAGGCAGCTTGGATCAATCTCGCGAAGAATTCGGGGGAATCGGTGACGATTGACATGGACACCTCCGGTCAGTCGTGACGCACTTCTGCGTCCTTCGTCTGACTGGTGGCGGCCACAAGGTGGGAGCCCGGAGAACACTACTGCTGGCGGACGGGTAGCGATGCAGGCTCTGCACCCCGAGTTCCAGCGGTTCTCTCGCGCCTGGTGCTACGCCGCTCGCGCGGCAGGTCTTTCCAGACTGCTAACCAGAACTACTGCGATCAACGATCGCTTTCGATTTCGACAAGCGCACGATGAAGCTTCATCGCAGCCGAAGTCGGCACCGGTTTCTCGCCCTTCTTCCATCGCTGGATATTCCGGACGCTTATGCCGGAGCGATCAGCGACTTCCGCGGATGTCGCTCCAACCGCATTCATCCGGCCCGCCAACTCTCCGTGTCCAAGGCCAATAGCCAAGATCTTGTCGAGTTGACCGGACACCTGGTTCCGGTTCGTTTGCCGTCGACGAAACTTCCGTTTCGCGTTCATCGTTGGCGAAGGTATCACCGATTCCGTAAGGCATCAAGTGATTGCCGAACGGACTATGCTGATGAGGAATCTTTGTCGATATTCGAGCGAAACTGCTCGAAGTGCCTGTTCATTCTGTCCCGGGCTACGGCCAGGTCAATCGCGCTCTCGTGATCGGAATAGTGCTCCATCATTCTTTTCGTCTTGTGCCTCGACAGGCGCTGGGCGGCGTAGTCGTTCAAGGCGAGACGGTGCATGCTTGTAAACGTGTGACGCAGCCCGTGAAGCATGAGGCGGCGGTCTGCACGCTGCGTCTCGTCGATCCCGATGGCATCGAGTGTTCGCGTGAACGCCCGCCGAATTGTCGCTATAGGTGCCGGCGCCGTCCGATTCCGGATATTCGGAACCACAAAGTCTTTCGGCCCGATCCAGGGACTGACCGCTCGGAGGTCGCAGAGCGCGGAATCCAGCAGTGCATAGATCGCGACGCGCCCTGCACTCCCCTTTTTCGGCGTCTTGATCCCATCCTCGTCCGTGTAGTTCCTGCGGATCCGTATTTCTCCGGATTCGAAATCGACGTCACGCCACTGCAGGGCTCGGATCTCGCCACGCCGCATCCCGGCCAGCGCGGCAAGCAACAGGATCACCTTGTCTCGCCGGTTCCGGTCGGGAAGCTCGAGATCCGCGATCGCAATCACCTCTTCGAGGCTGAGAATTCCGCGCTCAGTGTCATGCTCACACTTCGGAAGAGACAGCCCGAGCGTCGGATCCCTCGGTATCATCTCGCGTGTGGCTGCCCACCGTAGGGGGACCTTCGCAGCCTGCATAACTCGTTGCACCATCCGGGGCGTTAGCTCCCGTTCCTCATTGAGGTAATCTGCGAGACGCTGCAGGTCCGCTCGGCGAACTTTGCTCAACAGAACACCTGCTGCGAACGTGGGGTACGACGCAACGTAGTCGGTAACAAAGCGAGCGCTTTGCTCTAGATAGAGTCTTGACTTGCCTCTGTGTCGGTTTTCGTTCTGCCAGAAATCGGCGAGAAACGTGAGAACGGTCGGGTCTTTCGATCGAACTCCGAAGTCGCCAGCCTCCAGCATCTGCTGTGCCTCGATAATCGCGTCGGTGCGCTTTTCCTTGCCTGTAGACTTCCCCGACGTGTACCGCGCGTTAGCGGGGTCCCACGCTTTGGCGTAGTAGTACGGTGATCCTGCCCGACGGTAGACGCTGAATGCGGCACGGCTCATGGTAGCTCCTGGAGCGGCGCGTTCGCGTGCATGGAAAGTTCGGGTGACAATTCCGGGTGACAGCAGCCTTTCTGACTGTCCTGTCGACTCGTCATAACTCATTAACCTGGAAAAGGTTGGGCGGTATTGGATTCGAACCAACGACCCCTTGCGTGTCGAGCAAGTGCTCTAACCAACTGAGCTAACCGCCCTGGTGACCGAAACCTACCTATTTACTTGAGCGACATCAAGATGCGCTCAAGAACTTTCTTCCGATCGAGTGGCTTTACGATGTAGTTCTTTGCTCCAAGGAGAAGAGACTTCTTCACCAGGTCCTGCTTACCAAGCGCGCTTACCATGATCACTTTCGCTTCCTTGTCGAATGCGACGATCTGCTCGAGCGCCGTAACGCCATCCATCTTGGGCATGGTAATGTCCATCGTGACAAGATCGACGTTTGGGTAGAGCTCTTTGTACTTCTCAAGTCCTTCCTCACCGTCGGCAGCTGTACCGATCACTTCGAAGCCTTCGGATGTGAGGATTTGGCTCAGCTGCTTCGCGACGAACATGCTGTCGTCTACAATAAGGACTCGATACGCGGACCCGTCGTCCTTAACACCGTCAGCCGGTCGTTCGTTAATGCTTGGGAAATCCTGCTTTGCCTTCATTAGCCGCGCTCCCGTATCGCTACATTGATTTCAATCCTGCCCTGCGGCATCTCCATCGGCACAATCAGCGCCTCAACATTCGTGTTCGAGATCTCCATGTTGTCGCCGGTAACAAGAGCTGGCGGCGTGAGATCGAACTTGAAGCCAAGATCGTGCAGTTTCGTCACGGCTTGGCCTGTGATCATGTTGGCGAGCTCCGTGATCGTGGCACGACCCATTTCGTTCAACTCGGTAATCGCGTCCATATCCATGCTCTTCAACATTGCTGTTGCGACTTGGATCGCAGTGTCACGACTCATGTCGAGCAGAACACGGCCTTCAACGTCACCTGCGAGTCCGATGATCGCCGCGACTCCCAGGACCGGTGAGGCGGTTGACTTTAAAAACAGCTCGCCACGCTGGACCTCGACTTGCAGCACTTCCGTCAGGACATTGTGTGCAGATTCCACAAACGGGTTGATGTACTCAACTCGCACAGTTCCTCCTATTCCGGCGCGTAGACGCGCACCGAACCCTCAGATACCAAGGTGAAGCCGCCCATGGCGGTCAGATCTTCATTGTCTCCGACAACAATTCGAGCTTGCGGACCAGACTGTTCGCCGATCGTCCTGAGGATTCGCGCTTGGTCTCCCTCGCTCAGGAACGACAGTACGTCCCGCATCACGATCACGTCGCTCGGCGGAAAATTACTCGTGTTCGCAAGATCACTAAACTCGAATAGGATTGCCTTTCGAATCTCTTCGCTGAAGGTATAGCCATTCGTACCTTCAACGACAAACTCCTTGTACCCATCAGGGATCGCTCGTTCGTCGACCGACAAGTTGGGCGCAGTTGAGACACTAATCAGGTCACTGTCGCTCGCCCATACTTTGATCCGAGCCTCCGGATTGTTTCTCTTGAGTGCGACGGCGAGCGAATACGACTCGAAGCCCTTGCCGCTGCCGGGGTTCCACGCGGCAATATTGCCGGACTCGTTCCGAGGCAAGGCCGCCATCACGCCTTCCATCAAGCCGCCCTGCCAGAAACGCCCGGTATCCACGGAGTAGAATGGCCGAAGGAACTCCTCGGCTTCAACCTCGTTGGTAACAGGGTTGCCGGCACGCTCTCGCTGCCACTCTTCGACGCGCCGTTCAACCCAGCGACGGTTTAGGTCCGTGACGGTAAAACCCGTGAGCGTGGAAAGCGTCTGTGCGATGTTTGCGACCTGGTCGTTCGCGGGCATCTTTTCCAAGGGTGCAGTGGGGGCGCCTGCGGTGGTGAGGCCGCCCGTTTCGCGGATCATCTCGCCGGTGCTCGTCGGTGGTTCATCGGCGCTCTCACCCAGAATCCGTTCCGAGTCCAGGATGATGTAGAGCTTGCTATCGTGCTCTACCACACCGCTGATGTAGCGGATGTTGATATCTGCGAAGATTGGATGTGGCGGTTGGATCGTGTCGCTCGCGATTCCAACTACCTTGTCAATGCTGTCCACGATGACACCAATCAATCCGGTGTCGAGCCGAATGATCAACCCGTCCTGCGTGTCTCCCGCTGAACGCTGGGATGCGGGGAGGTTGAACATGACCCTCAGGTCGATCACCGAAATGATGTCACCCCGAAGGTTGTAGACCCCTGAGACGAACGGCTGCGTGTTTGGGACGTATGTGAACTGCTCGAACTTGGCGATCTCTTTCACCCGCATGATGTCGACGCCGTAATCCTTTCCGCCCAACGAGAAGGTGACCATCTTGAAATCGATCTCTTCACGCTCCGCCGAATCGTCCTCGATCTGAGACGCAAAGAGACTCCGAGTTACTGTACCTGCTGTGCCGACACTATCCGCCAATCACTGCCTCACGTCGTTTTCTTTGGTCACGCTCATGTCTCAAGCCAAGCTCAAGCAACTGCGCAACGTCGATTATGAGCGATACCCTTCCGTCGCCTGTGATGTTCGCGCCGGCGATACCCGGTGCATTCGTGTACTTGTCGCGCAACGGCTTGATAACAACGTCCTCTTCGCCTATTAGGCTGTCAACCACAAGCCCGACTTTCTTATCGCCACTTCCAACGATCACTACAAAGTAGTACTCGCTCTCCTCTTTCGCCTCAATCCTAAAAATCCGACTCAATCGGAGGAGGCTCACCACGTCCTCACGAACGTTGAGCACCTCATAGTTGTCAAGTCGGCGAATCTCTTCCGGCTTGATCCGATGACTCTCCACGACGGCGGTGATGGGGATGGCGTATGTTTCCGATCCAACCCGCACCATGAGCCCCTGAATGATCGCCAACGTAAGCGGGATCTTGATCGTGAAGGTGGTTCCCTGACCTTTATCGGACCATACGGTGACCGAACCGTTGAGCTTCTCAATCTGTTTCCGAACGACATCCAGACCGACTCCTCGACCGGATATGTCGGAGACCTTCTTCGCCGTGGAAAATCCCGGATCAAAAATGAGGTTGAACGCCTCAAGGTCACTCAGTGCCTTGCTCGGATGAATGACCCCGCGATCGATTGCCTTCTTCCGGACAGCGTCTACATCGATGCCTCCGCCGTCGTCCGAGACCTCGATGATGATCATATTGCCTTCGCTTCTGGCACGAAGTGCGAGTTCGCCGGTCTCAGGCTTGCCGGCCTCCAGTCGGTCTTCCCGGCTCTCGATTCCGTGGTCAATCGAATTCCGAACACAATGAATAAGCGGATCAAGAAGATCTTCGATGACAGACTTATCGAGCTCCGTGTCCTGACCCTCGATGACGAGTTCGACCTGCTTGTTCAATGAACGAGTGAGATCTCGAACAAGTCGTGGGAATCGCGAGAATATCTGCGAAATCGGAACCATACGGATCCGCATCACCCCTTCCTGGAGCTCACCGGTGATTCGCCCAAGATTCTGTGAGGTGCTCCTGAACTTTGCGACGGCTTGTCGGAATCCCGCACCAACACCGTCGAAGGCGTCGTACAGATTACCAAAGCGCTCGGAAATCTCTCGTTTTACCTCTTTCGACGAGGCGCCGTTTTGCATTCGGTCCAAGTACTCAGGAAGTGCGTCAAAGAGTTCTCGGAGCTGATTGCGATGTAACTCTTCCTGAGTTCCAAATCCTTGAGCAACCTCTGCGAACTCGGTGCTTATCTGATTGAACGAGGCCTTGTTGATCACCGTCTCGCTCACAAGGTTCAGAAGGTCGTCGACGCGACGGCTATCAACGCGAAGTACGGAACTGCTTGGCGTTGACTTCCGCTTCCCGCCACGAGCGCGTTCTTCGGCCTCAACCCGAGCTTCATCCGCAGAGTCACTCGAACCCTGTGCCGTCGATTCGGCCGCCTCAGGTCCCTGCTTCTGCGTCGCGCTCGCCGATTGCGCCTCTACGGGCTCGGCAGGTAGCGTCTGCGCGTGTGGCGTCACCGACACAGGATCGACCCGTATGGTTGTCGTCACGTCCGAGATCGCGACCCCGGCGGAAACCGAGTCTGCCGAGTCGTTCGTGGCGACGTAATAGGTGACCTCAGGGAAGAAGTCGTCGCCGTAGAGCGCGTCGAAATCCGGGAGCGTTCGCAGAACGGTTCCAAACTCTTTGAGCGCTGCGAAGACCTGTATTCCGCCCACGCTGTTCATTGGATTCGACTCATCAAATCCAACAACCACTGCGTAGATGGAACTCTCTTCACCCAATGCATCGTTCGCTGCCTCGCGCAGCTCAGTCGTCTCCGATTCAGAGAGTCCGGGTGCGCTCAGAGGGGCGGCAGACGCTGTTGGTCCCACTGAAGCTTGAACAGATGGAGGTGGAGCGGCCGTATTCCCTGCACCGCCGGTGATATCTGCGACGGCGGCTTTTAAGTGATCAACAACGGTTGAGTAGTCTTCACTGTAGACAGATCCCTCGGACCGTGCCT
>JANQQY010000062.1 GCA_028284845.1 Spirochaetales bacterium | reverse complement strand
GCGTTGGTCGGAGGTGAATCCGAGGTTGCGCGCCTGACGATTCAGCCCACCGGAACCGGCGCGCCCACCGCCCTTGCCGCGTCGATTGTTGGCAACCGCAGCAACAAGGCCAACAACGACGAGCGCTCCAAACACGATAAGAACGATTCTCGTTTGGGAGGGGTCTGGTTGAGCAAAGAACTGGATATCTTGTTGGAGGAGGAAACCTCTCATGCTTCCCGCGCCAGTGTCTGAAGAATCGGACTGATCTCATACTCGAGCAGGTCTCCAACGAGCACCGTGTCTCCTGACTCAAGCGCGCCTGAGAGCTCTACGAGGAAGGGCGACAGCTGCTGCGTAGCCGTCCGAACGGCGGCGGAAGCCGATGAATCGGCGTTGGCCGCTTCGACTAAAGGAGTCAGCCGGACAGATTTGTCAAGAAGCTCGGTGAGTGCGACCACAGCGTCCATGGCTGCCTTTTGCTTTCCGGTTTGAAGCAAGACAGGGATCTCCTGGAGTGCCGGAAGCGCCGCAGCGAGAGCACGCAGTGTCCCCGCCAGCTCCTTCTCCGGAGCGTCGAACTCGCGGATCCGTGCCGCAACAAGCGAACGAAGTGCTGCGATCTCCATGAGCTCAGCTTCCATCGCGGTAGCGGACACGGCACGAATCTCCGAACTCAGCGATGCGAGCAGATGTGCCTGCCCGTCGACTCCAATCAGCGCCGGAAAATAGGTGCCCATTCGTTCGCGGACAAATGGTAGCTCAGCGGTCGCGTCAGCGAGAGCAGAGGCATTTCCGGATACGATGCAGCCCTCGACAATCTCGAGGTACTCGTCCAGAGCCTGAAGCGTGGTCCGCTGCACATTTGAGAGCGGTAACGCCTCTACATCTATGCGACCAACGTCAGAAAGATTGATTGTTTCCCAGGTCGATCGTTCCCCAACGAGGTAATCGGTTGCGTCGACGTTTAACCCCGTGATCGCGAAGTTTCCGTCACGCAACCATGCTGATAGGCCGTCGACAACCTCTCCCACGGAGGACTCGTTCTCGAGCGTAAAATCGAGCGGTTCGTGATTAACGAGGATTTCCATACTGTCCTCCGATTATAGTGTCGGCAGAACAGAAGCTCGGTTTACTGGTTGCCGCCGGTCTGATTTGCGAGGTTCTGCAGCGTCGCCTGGGATTCCTGCATCCGGCCAAGCGCTGCCTCCATGTCGGCAAACTCCTGGCGGTACCGTTGCTCAACACGGGCAAGTCGCGTCTCTTCCCGTTCGATCCGGTCTTCAGCCGATGAGATCGAGGTCGCGATGTTTCCGGTTCGCGTCGCGATCACTCCGCCGACCTGCGTGTAGGGCCGAATGTACCGATCGATCTCATACGCGATTCCGGTGTCGACCGCCCGGTCTCCGTTTGTATCCGTCCCAAAGAGCTGCTTCACCGCCGGGAAGAGGTTCCTGAGCATGGCATCGACTTCCTGCGGGTTCATCTCAAGGTAGCCGCGTAATCGGCTCGCCTGGAATCCGCCACCGAATCCTGATTCATTGCTTGAGATCCCCATCTGTGCGAGGAGGGTGAGTTCGCGGCCCGCGTCGGTGGGGTAGGGGTTCATCATGATCGTTTGGAGTCGCGACTTGAGCGAGTTGAGGGAGAGGTTTCCCTGCATTAGACCGAGCTTTGCGAGCGCTTCCTCGCGTTCCTCGCTACTCAAATTGGTCAGTTCATCGACGATTGCCTGCTCGCTGCGCGTGAGGATGTTGATTTCGCGGATGAGCTCGTTGTAGTAGAAGACAAACTGAATCAATGAGTCCGTCACACCTTCGCGATCCGGTTCAATACTGACCTCGACCGGTATTGTGCTCACACCGCGAACACTCAGCGTTACGCCCTCAATGAGATCGTCAATCGAGTTGCTGCTTCGAACAACCTCAATCCCCTCTATGGCGACAATCGCGTCTCTCGCGGTATTGATTGCATTCACCGGCGCGAGATCGCCGCGAACCTGGGAGTCGTAGATCGCGATGTCGCGAATGGCGATGTCGCGATGCGTGTTGTTGTTTTCGATCCGAAGGGCGTCAAGGCGATTCACATAGTCGGCAATCCGAATCTGAACCCGCTCAAAATCATCGGTATCAGAGAGAGCCGGTAGCCTCACCGTCTCGGCGCCACCTTCGAGGGAGAGGAGCTCAAAGTCAGAGACGACGGTCGGCGGTTCGGGTTGTTCCCACGGCGGAAGGTCAACGAGGGATTCTTCGTTTCTGATCGTGATGTCGCTCAGCGACACGGCTCCCGTATCGGGAATCTCCGGGCCCGTCGGGGGCTCCGGCGCGGTGAAGCCTGCAAACAGGTCGGTGACACGTACCTCAAACTCGAGCACGAGGCCGGGTGCCGGATCGATCGTTGACGGAAGATCGATTCTCGCGTTTCCGCCGGGATTCACGGTCAGCGTCCCTGCCTGGATGGAACGTGTGCCCGGATCCGTTGCACCCTGGACCGTGGACGCCTGAACGGGTGGCCGTAGCACCTGATCCACGACCTCCTCAAGAATGCCGGCCTCCAGTGCGAGCGTCCGGGCGTCTTCCAGGAATGAGAGTGGGTTGGCACTTCCGGTCTGGTTTGCCTCCACCAGAAGAATCTTGGTTGTCGACGTGTTCTGAACGACGCGGGCGCTTACGAGATCGCTTGCACGCTCATTGACCGCACGCGCGAACGACTCAAGCGAACCACCATTAAACGAGAAGTAGAGTTCTGATTCACCCACCCGGAATC
>JANQQY010000052.1 GCA_028284845.1 Spirochaetales bacterium | reverse complement strand
TACGCCGGAATGGACGACTACGCACTCCAGACCGTTCTCAAAGGTGCGATTGACAACGCGAGGGAGAGAGTGCGCCGCAGCTACAAGACCGCAATACCTCAGTACTATCGAGGGCAGGTTCAGCTCCTTCTTCCACTGTGTCTCAGCAATCCTCAGCGAGCCGATTTGGCCCTTGTCATAGAGCGACATGACACTTTCTATCGCGCGACCACCTGTCTATCGCTCGATATGGCATATAACAATGCCAGGCAGCTTGCACGCCCAGATCGCGATTGGCTGCAACCATAGTGTGTCTCGCGATGACCTGGAACAGACGACGCCACCCCATTCCGAGCTTCATGTCAGTCCCGGCCGAGCGGTCGGGTCCCGGAACTCACGTAGGTCTGCAAGCGGCTGACGTCATGCCCGCACACCGGTCGAGAGCTGCTGCTCTCGCGGATGGAACCTCGCATGCTGTTCTTTCAGGTCTCCGATCTCGATCTTCAGATATCGCTTCGTAGTTTCCAGGGACTCATGCCCGAAAAGCTGTGCGACGTAGGCGATGTCGACGCCATTCGCGATGAGACCCGTCGCACCCGCGTGCCGGAAGCTGTAGCAGGTCAATCGCTTGTCTCCCTCCAGACGCCGGTTGATCTTGTCGAACACTGCACGGTTGATGGTCTGGCGGTTGAGTGGCGTCCCGATCGCTGATAGGAAGAGGTTCCCTGGGTCTTCCTTCGCCCCTCGAAGCAGCTTCTTTCGGGCGTCCCGGAGATAGAGCTCGATGTAGTGCGCAGCATACTGCCCGATTGGAACGATCCTGGTCTTCCCGCCCTTGCCGCGAATGATCGTCGCGGTCCGATCCTTGAGATCGACTTCTGAGATCATCAGGTTGCAGAGCTCACTCGTCCGCATCGCGCTCGCGTAGAGTAGCTCGAGGATCGCTCGATCTCTCGTTGATGTTGCGTCAAGCGGTTCGATCGACCGAAGGATCTCAATCGCTTCTTCCGAACTCGGGACACGACGGGTGAGTCGCATCTCTTCTTTCGGGGTCACGATGACTGCCGTCGGGTCGCGAAGGACCAGATCGCGCTCGAGGAAGTACTTGAACATCGCTCGTAGCGCATTGAGTTTGAGGCGCACAGTCGTGTTTGCCGGCGGCCGACCGTTGCGTGATCGTGCCTGACGGACGAACTGCTGATAGTCGTCAACGATCTCGCGAGTGATCTCATTAGGCTTTTTGATCCGGGGGTAGTAGCGATCAAGGAAGCCGGCGAACGCAGTTACGTGCAGCCGGTATGCATCCACGGTCCTCGGTGAGTAGCTCTTGGCCTCGATGTACTCGATGAAGCCGTAGATTTCCTTCTCGAATGTCATGCAGATATCTCCCTCGATTCTCCTTGTTTGAATCGTGGATGGTTTCTCTCCACGATGTCCTTGAGCGCGCGATCACGCATCCTGAGGTAGATCTGGGTCGTCTTGATCTGCGAGTGACCGAGGATGCGCGAGATATGCACGATCGACATCCCGGATTCCAGTAGGTTGGTCGCTGCACTCGCACGCACCGTGTAGATAGGGATCGTCTGGATACCGGCTTGCGTGCACGCCGCTTCGATCGCCCAGACGAGACCTCGAGCCGATAGACCTCGTCCGGTCCCGTGACTGATGAACACCGAACCATCGTGCGGAGTCGCGACGCGCTCGGCGCGGATCTCACTTACGTACCGTTGCACCCATGCCAACGCAGTGCTACCGACCGGGACGATCCGATCCTTCTGGTTCTTTGACTGCTCGATGAAGAGCACTCCCTTCGCCCGGTCAATGTCGGTGAGTTTGAGTGTCCGAACCTCGCGAGGACGAAGTGCCGCAGAGTATGCGAGTTCAAGGATCGCCCTCGCACGGAGCCCGATTATCGTCGAGACATGTAGTTTTTCGAAGCGAGCAACGAGCGTTTCGTGATCGAACGCGACGTGGTGCCCGGGTCTGTACTTCGGAACCGTGAGCTTCGCCGCTGGCGACAGGAAGATGATCTTTCGCATTTCGAGGAACGCGAAGTAGACGCGCACCCTGATCAGATAGTTCGCAACCGTCTTGCCGGCGTAGCCGCGGCCGATGAGCTCGCGCGTGTAGGCCTCGAGATGGTGCTCGCCGACTGTCCGCACGTCGTCGATGCCACAGCCGGCAAGGAAGGCTTTGAGGTCCTTGAGCATCGCCTGGTAGTGCCGTCGCGTTCCAGGGCTGCGGCTAATCGATGCGAGATACTCGTCGTACTCGGCTTCGTAGAACATGAGATTCCTCCTTTGGAATTGGGTATACGTTCGTTATTGGGGTTCAGGTGTTCGGGTGGGCCTATCTCGCGGCAGGATTGTGAGATAGAGAGCCTGAACCTGTACGTTCAGGTATGTTCAGGATGTTCAGGCTTTCGAGGCTGACCTGAAACGTTTTTTGAGCTCGTCCGGAGTGAGCACCTGGCCCATGAAGTCCGGATCGGTTGCTCCGCCGGCGAGCCGGTACTGCTTGGCCGTGCCGTTCACGCCATTTGTGACCCGGACGTACTCGTAGTCGGTGAGGATCCGCATGTTGTTCCTGACCTGAGCGAAGCTCCAGGAGCAGAACTCACGGATGTCCTTGCGTTCGAAGACGATTCTATCGGCACCCACACCCTCTGTCCTGCTTCGCTTCTCAAGGTACGCGTGGATGACCTCGAACAGCTGTCTCGCAGGACGCGGTAGATCATCGAGTGTGTTCTCAAGTACGCCATCTGCTAAGAGCTCGTACGCGATGCGGTAGTCGTCGACCGTTGCCTCGATGTATTCGATCTCCTCAGTCTTCGAGAACTTCGCCCTCTTCACTTCGCGCTGGTACTGGTGGAGAAAGCAGATCGCTGAGATCAGACGGAGGAGTTTCTCGTTGTCCCGTCGCGACCGGAGCGTCCCGCTCGGAAAGGTTAGTAGCTCCGCGTACGGAGTGACGACCACAAGCTTCCGAAGTAGCCGCTGTGCGTAGACGTGCTTCTCAATGATGCGCTTCCGTTCCCGTTTCGCGGCGAGTCCATCGAGCGTGAATCCCTTGCGTTGCCACTCGTGGATCGCCCTCGTTTGCTCCTCGGACTCGTCGATCGAGAGGACGAAGCATCGGTTCAGGTTCTCAGGGTTCACGTTCGTGCTCGTTGTCGTCTCGACCAGCGCGATCGGACCATCCACTGTGATGCTTTCTGTCTTGATCTGTCCGGTCGACGGGTCCTTCATGGGGATCGCCTTTGTGATCGACTTCCGTGAGATGAGCTCGCGAAGCGGATAGTCGGCGCCGTCGCTTCCTGCCTTCTCACCAATGACCACGAAGGCATGCCGCAGATCATCCTTGCCGAAGTAGTAGAGTGCTTGAGCCGAGAGATCACTCACGCTTTGAAGGTCCTCCGGTGGGCAGAGCCCTGCGGTGATCTCGGCAAGATGACTCTTGCCGGCGCCACTTCTTGAGATCGCGATCGCATGGAGCGGACTGTCGGTCAGGCGTGATGTCATCACCAGGTAAAGGAGTAGCTTGTTCTTCCGCTCCTGGACGTATCCAAGCTCAGTGTAGTCCCGCTCAATCTCCTCAAGCATCTCAGGGCTGGTGAGAAACCGCATCCCGATGTCCGTCTGATGGTCGGAGAGCGGCGGCTTCGTCCGCTTCTTCTCAGTTGATTTCGCTTCCCGGTGGTTCTCGATCACTTCGACGATCTTCGTGAGGTCATCCTCAAGCTGAACCCGATCCCGGACGTCGAAGCGGTCCATGAGGTTATAGACGAACCGCTCACGGTCTCGGTGTTTGTATAGATCCACCGAATCGACGAACACCCGCTCGGAGGTGTACGCCTTGATGTTCACCTTCATGGTTGTTGATTGCTCGCTAAGCGAACCGATCACTCTGTAGTGGAGGAGTGGGAAACGGAAGACGAACCCGCTCTCGATCGGCTGGATTGTGTCACCGGGATGCTCCTCATTTGGCTTCCCGTCAGTGAGAGCTTCACGCACGGCCCCAGGCTCCGGATGCCTGGTCAACAATTCGAAATCCAGCAGCGCTCGCCGCGCGGTGATGCCCCTCGACGAGATCTCGTAGAACAGCCGTTCCTCTCCGTCGAAGGTGAAGACGGCGTGCTTCACGGCGCTACGCTCGACGAACGACACAACATTCGCGGTGTTGCCAGGGAATGTCACGTTGTCGAATCCGAGTTGGATCAGAAGCAACGCGTGTAGCGGGCCATCGGTGAGGATGATCTCCTCAGCATGTTGAATGAATGGGGCATTGAAGATGCCAGCGTCACCAACAACCCGAACCTGTTCGGTAGCACGAGTAGACAACGAGACACCGGCGAGACCAACAGGCGCCCTCGACTCATCCATGATGGGAACCACAATCCGGCTACGAAGCGCCTCGCCCTTGCCGTCGATGATGCCGAGCGTCGCGAACCGGGTAATGAGCTCAGAGTTACCAGCGATCTGTTCGGGGAGACTTCCGTCCGCGAACCCGATGCTGAATGACTCGAGGACAAACCGCTCGGTGATCCCATTGCGCTCGAGGAAGCGTAGTGCCTTCGGGTTCTCAAGCAGTTGGCCATGGCACCGATCGATGTATTGCTCGTAGATAGAAGCCGTGTTCACCGAACCCTCCGATTGGTATCTATTACGATACCGTAATGTATAGTAGCATACATTACATGATAGTCAACAGATTCTGGTCACATCACAAAAGGTCTGGTAGCATCCTCTCCATGGCATCGTTCGGGCACCACTTAAAGAAGCTCCGTGCAGAGCGAGGGATCTCACTTCGCGACCTCGAGAAGGAAGTCGGCATCTCGCACAACACGCTCGCACTCTACGAGAAGGAGCACACGGTGCCATCCGTTGAGAACGGCTTTGCACTGGCTGAGTACTTCGGGGTTCCGCTCGAGTACTTCCTCAAAGGAGAGAGCATCATGAGCGAGTTTAGAGACGGGACTCTTCGAGATCTCTTCGGTCGCATAGACCAGATGTCCGACGAGGACCGCAAGCTTGCGAAGGCATATCTCGGCCGATTGGTAAGCAACCGAGACGAGCGTGATGCCCTCGAACGCGAAGCGCATCAAACGGAATAGACAACTCTTCACGGCGGAGACAATGACCACGTCTTCTCTGCGACTTGGTATTGACGCACCGGGAGTCGTGCGGTAGCGGAGCGCCTCTTCGTGAATCCAATCACGAGGAGGATGTCATGGTTACTATCACGTGCGCCGCACCGGGAACGGAGGAGCGGGAGAATCTGGTCTTCCGTGTCCGCCAACGCGCGGTGCTCTTCGCCGGAAGCCGCAACGGCTTTCTGGACCCGGAGCTCGCCGAACGGCTGGTGTCCGTTCTCGCCAGAA
>JANQQY010000047.1 GCA_028284845.1 Spirochaetales bacterium | reverse complement strand
TGCTCACAACGGCGGTCTTCGCTGCCTTGCTGGCCTCAAGGGCGGCGTACAGGCCTGCGCCACCCGCCCCGACGATGACTGCGTCGTACTCGTGCTTTATCAAATGATGGCTCCTTTTGGCGCGAACTCCCACGGTCGCTCTCTCAGAATTGTGGAGAGTCGCTGGAAGCGCTCGCGACGTCATCGGATCGATACTCTTACCGATCGTATCGATCACTGTATTTGACGAGGGTACCACGAATATAGGCAGCACCTCTTGAGCACGGCAATGGCTCTGAGGCGCCGCACAGCGGTCCATAAGAGTGCCGCATAAGAGCTAGTCTATGAACTCTCGCGGGATAGCCACCGAGTAGAGACCGCTCCAACCACAGAATTCGGGCTGAGATGTGCTTCCTGGCGCTGCGGAATCCGGCGCGTAGTTCTCCCAGAGCGTTCCGGTTTCTCTCCACACCGTCCGGACCGATGCGAACGCAGCTTCTGCAATGGTGCGAGCAATGGTGTCGGCGCCCGCGCGCCGCAGGCCGGACAAAACCATGTAGGTCGTTGGTGCCCAGCTTGATCCACGCCAGTAGTCACCCTTCGACTCGTAATTAAGGTCGGAGCCTGCAAGCGTTCGGACAGGGGTCACCGATCCGAACGTCCGCCCGTCCGAAAGATGGCTCACGAGGCGTGAGAGACGCTCTTCCGGCACGATACCGGCGGCGAGAGGCCACAACCCACCAATATGGAGTCGAGGTACGCGTGATCCGGCCCAGGTATCTACGTAGAAGCCCAGCTTCTCATCCCACATCGACTCGTTGATGGAGGCGGCCAGTGCCTCCCGCTCGGTGAGCCACTCGGCCTGTTCATTCGGCAGGTCGAGAAGACCCGCCATCGTTACGAGTGACTCGGCGTCCAGTGCCATTTGGGCGCTCAGATCGATCCACCGCCCCTGACGGTTCCACCGTGACTGTGCCAGGCCGGGATACTCCCAGAGATCGGATCCGTCGTCGACCAACTCAATACCCAGACCGTCTTCCGACCAGCCGTGCGGCCAGCGAGGGAGATTGTCCATTCCGCATCCCAGAGCATCATGGAAGTAGAGGCCGTCGTTCGCCTGGAGTAACTCTTTGATGCGGTTGTGGTGCCGTGCAAGTCGTGGATAGACCTCTCTGAGTCGCTCCAGGTCCGGGTGTTCCTCATGCAAGAGGAGTTCCGCCCAGGTCAGGACCGGCGGTGCGACTGCGACCGGGTGGTACTCGGGCCAGACCGGTTCGTGATTGGGGCGAATCTCCCGGTTGATGAGCCCTGTTGCCGATTGGAGCCGGTAGAGGTTGTCGAGCGATTGCGTGACAGGAAGTGCGTCAAGGTAGTAGCGCGCCCAGATCGATGTGAACGCTGTATCCCAGAAAAAGACGTTGGCAAAGTCGCCGCCCGTCCCGAGTCGAGGCCGGACGATCAGCTCGGATGACGCTCCCTGCTCGAGTTTACGGAGCGCAATAGCGACCGTCGCCGCTTCAATAGTCATGCCCCACCATCGCACAGACCGAGTGATTTGCAAGCCGTTCCGTTTGCGCGCAGGATAAGCCTGATGACCATCAACGAGCTTCGCGACTACTCTCTCTCAAAGCCGGGAACGACGTACGACTTTCCCTTTGACGAGGAGACGATCGTCTTCCGCGTTGCCGGAAAGATCTTTGCTCTCGCCGGCATCAACAGAGATCCGGTGCGAGTCAATCTCAAGTGCGATCCCGCCCTGGCCCGTGATCTCCGGGCCGGGTTTGAATCGATTACACCCGGACACCACATGAACAAAGAGCATTGGAACACCGTCGCGTGCGGCGGCGATGTCCCGGACGAGAAGCTCCGTTGGCTGATCGATCACTCGTATGAGCTGATTGTTGCCTCGTTGCCCAAAGCAAAGCGTCCAGGGATTGCGTAGAGGGTGACTACTCGGACATCTCGATCAATGTGCGCACGGTCCGATGGTTGCGCATGGTCGCGCGGACACGAAGGCGAGATTCAATGAAGTTCGTAGAGAGCTTTGAACGGGCGAATCCGTTCCTGACCCAGACGTACGCAATGCCAGCCTCAATCGCCAGCTCGTCGGGAGCGTATTCGTCGGGATCAAGCTGCTCAAGAGTCTCCGGTTCGAGCGACCCTGAGAGAAACGCGTAGGCCAACTCAGAGGTGTCGGGCGCAGGCTCTCGAGAGAGAAAGGGATTGTGCTCAAGAGTCTCAACCAATTCTGCGTGAGCCCGGCCAACGACCTCAACCTCGTACCCGAAGTGTTCTTTGATCACGTTCCTGACGCTCTGTGCAAACAAAGCAGGCTCTCCTGCCTCACGGTCGGCTTCCGGAGCATCCTTCTTTGGCGCGATCACGTTGCCACTCTGGATGTAGGTCCGGACTCCGCGAACGCCGGCCCTCTCAAGCGCGTCCCGGAGTTCAGCCATCGGCACCTTCTTCTGCCCGGAGACATTGATCCCGCGAATCAGCGCGACAGAGGCCATCAATCCGCCGACTACGGAGAGTAGTAGACATCATCCAGGCTGATCGATGCGTAGTTCACATTGGTTCCGTTGACGTTGGTCGCGCGGAACACCAGACGGACGCGAGATCCAAAACTTGGCGTATCAATCGTCCGCAGAGTGGTGCCGTTTCGCGAAACTCTCACCGCCCCGGTGATCACCGTAATCTCGTACTCGCCTTCGCCGTCGCTGTAGTTGGGAACTCCTCTCGAGTAGGGCGCGCCGCCGTTCGTTGTGTCGTTCCAATGATTGATGACTTCCGCCGATGTCCCGGACGTCTCATCTACGACGTTGATGTGCCAACCCTGATAGCCATTCGCGTTGCCACCGTCCTGGTGACCTTCGATCGTGAATCCCCAGCGTGGGGATGCCGCAATCGTCGACGCTGTGCCGGTGCCGGTCGATACGTTGGTATCCCACCCGTAGACGTTGAGCGTCCCGTCTGTTGGGATGATGGTGTTGGGACCGCCGATTCTGCCGTCGTTGTCCCTTATGTACGATCTTGCTTCGAACACTCGACCAAATGCGGCCTGTCCGATCGTCCAGCGGCTTCCGTCGACTGAGGAGTCGGCAAAGTCGTCATAGAGCGCCCAAAAGGTGCGAATGTATGTGCGCGATGAGACATCGGAGTCCTGGTAGCCGTTCTTCGTCGCGTAAGCCTGGACTGCCGTACTGCTCGAACGGTTGAACTCGCCAAGGTACTCC
>JANQQY010000044.1 GCA_028284845.1 Spirochaetales bacterium | reverse complement strand
TTGTCGATGCCGGATCAGGCGCCGGTCTCCCCGGCATTCCCTTCGCGATCCTCCACCCGGGCGTGCACATTCACCTCGTGGAGCGTTCCGGGCGGCGCGTGGGATTCTTGCGAAACGCACGCATCGTCGCCGGGGTGAGCAACGTCGATGTCCGGGGGACCGAGCTCAACGAGTTTGCCCAGCAGATCGACGCCATCGTCTTTCGCGCCTTTCTACCGCTCTCAGAGGACCTGCTGCAGATATTCTCGAGGCTCTTGGCCGGCGGGGCCGTGATCGCATTCAAAGGGCGACGGTCGACGATCGACCGAGAGCTGGCCGCAGTCGACCTTGAACGTCATGGCTTTGTCTCTTCGATCGTTCCGATCTCGGTTCCGAACCTTGAGAGCGAGCGCCATCTGCTCGTGCTGAAGTCTACGGCTTAGATTCGTTTGAGCAGCTTCACCAGCTCTTCCTTGCTGATGAGGTCGATCAGTCGCGCCTCTACAAAGGCGATTGCCCCTTCCGAGTAGGTGCCTGCGCAGATGCAGAGCCCACGACCCGCGTGCACTTCCTTGATCCTCGAGTGAAGATCGCGTAGCACGAGTTCACCTACGGCGCTGCTTGATCGAACGAATCGGAAGAGCACGACATCTTCCCACTTTGCCGTGTGCACTTCTGCGAGGATATCGACGTGGTCCGATCGTCCGACTGAGATGTCGAGGACCTTCGCCTTGGATCGCGGGAAGTAGTTTATGCTGATGCGGCGGCAGAGACCGACAAACTCAGAGGTCGCCGCCATGAGGTAGGTCTGTAGATTCTTGTTTCCGGCGAGTTCGCGCGAGCGTGCCAATTGCGCGGAGACATCCTTGTAATTCGGATTGACCCGAGCGATCTCTTGCAGAACGCCCAGAGCGTCCTCAAGCTGCTGTTTTCGTGTCAGCGTCGCCGCGAGACGGTACTTGATCTCAAGCATGATCTCCGGCGGTAGATTCTCGTGCTTCAGACCGATTTTGAAGTCCATCTCGGCTTCATCGTAGAGCCGAGCCTTCATGTGAAGGGAGCCGGCCATCAATGAAGCGCGTGGGCCATAGACCGGATCTGCCCTGAGATGTCCAAAGATACGCTGCGCCTGTTCGCTCTGCCCGCTCTCGAAGTAGGCCTGCCCAAGGAAGAAGACCGATTCTTTGTCGTCCGGTTCGGCTTCTGCGACTTTGCGGAGCAATGCGACCGATTCTCGGATTCGCTTGATTCTGAAGAACGATTGACCAAGGTACTTCGCGGTCTGGACGTGATCCGGGCGTTCTTCGTTGGCCGCTCGGAGGAGGTTGACCGCCCGCTCGTAGTTCTTCCGTTTGAACTCGAGCTGGCCAAGATTGAAGTTGATCTCAAAGAGATTCTCGTGATCCTTCCGGGCGAGCATCAGGCTCTTGTATGCCGCAGCCTGGTCGCCAATTCTGAGCGCCGCGAGTCCGTGGCGAAGGAGGATGGTGTGTTCGTCCAGCTCCGGGTTCGTCGCGACTAGGTCGTTGAGCAACGCATAGGTTCGCGCAGCCTTCTCCCATTCCTGATCCTGGAAGTAGACATCCGCCAGGACATTCAGAGCGTTTGCATCCTTCGGGTTCTGCGCGAGCGCCTTGTTGGCCTCACGTACGAGGGTGTTTCGGTCCTTCTTTCGACCGCCCTTCTTCTTCCACGCTCCCCTTCCCACGGCGATGAGGACACCCGCAAGGATGAGGATGCCGACGGCGAGCAGGGCTATCACGATGGGCAGACTCACACGGCATTGTTGATTCCGCGTTCTGCGTTGTCAAGAAGACGGTATTGAAGGTTGCGCGGTAGCCGACGATAATGATGGCAGGCGCTTTGGCGCCCTTCGCTCGGGAGGAGTCTGTGGACCAATCCGTTATTGCAGTCCAGATCGCGAACGGTACGTACGTGCCTGTCCTCTCGTCGGACAGCAAGAAGCGTCGAAAACTCGTTGTGACCACGGCACGTGATGACCAAACCAACGTTAAGATCGAGCTCTTTCGAGGCTCCGATGAGACCATGGCGGACGCCGAGTACGTTGGCAGCCTCGTCATCGACAATATCGCCGCCGCGCCTCAGGGCTCTGCGGATATCTCGGTTCTTCTCGATGTCGACGACAACGGCAACCTCAACGCAACCGCGAAGGATGATTCCTCCGGCGAGTATCAGTCTCTCTCGGTCGGTCTCGAGCAGATCGGATCCGAGGGTGGGTACGACATACCGGACTTCCAGATCACCGACGAGGAGCTCTCGCTCGAAGAGATCTCCATGGACGATGAACCCCTCGACCTCGCTGATGACGATTTTGGTGCCGACGATTTGGATTTGAGTCTCGATGCGGCCGACGATGTGAGTACCGCGACCGAGAACGTGGAACCGCAGGCCGCAGAGGTGACCGAGAGCGGTATCGGCGAGGAGCCGGCGATTGACGATGCGCTCTCCTTGGATGAGTTCTCTGAGACAGCCTCTGATGACTCACTCGACGGCCTCGATGATCTCTCGCTCGACGAGATTTCGATAGAAGACGAGACCTCGTCGACCGAAGAGCTCTCCGCGACACCAGACGAAATGTCCCTCGACGAAATTTCACTAGACAACGAGACCTCGTCGACCGAAGAACTCTCCACGACAGCAGACGAGTTCTCCCTCGACGAGAGCGACGAGATGGTGCTCGACGACCTCTCGTTCGAGGATGACGAGCCGGTGCCCGCGGCCGCCGACGACACCTCGCCCGATTCAGAGGACTCCTCGCTCGAGTCGTTCGACAGCATCTCCCTCGACGAAGATTCGGCGGCTCCGGAGATGGCTTCGCTCGAGGGCGATGCAAACGATTTTGATATCTCAATGGACGACCTCTCCTTCGAGGCCGAGCCGACCGAGGACGACTCATCCGACGTCGCCTCCGTCGAAGACGATTCGCTTGAAGGACTCGATTCGTTTTCAGACGCAGAGGTAGGATTCGACGACTCCCTCGCCGAGGAAGCGGAGACAAGCGACGGCATGGTGGAAGCCGACCTTGGAGACGAGGACTTCACCTTTGACGAGGCCGCAGACGATACGCCTATCTTCACCGCCCCCGACGAGCCGGAAAGTGAGGATGCGCCTGAGGATGAGTCGGCAGAGATGTACACCGATGACTCAATGAGTCCTGAGGAGTTCGATCGGCTCGACTCGACACCGGAAAACGAGATGGCCGACGGCGGCGAGTTGGAGCCGCGGAAATCGAACGGCTTGATCTTTGCCGGTTATCTCGTTCTTGCATTGGCTGCCCTTGGTGTCCTGACCTATCTGATTTTCCGACTGCTCGAAGGCCCGCCGGCGCCACCGCTCCGGGCATTTGGTGGACTCCGGTATGTCGGCGTAGCGCTTCTTGGCGTACCCGTTCGCTCGAGAAGGAAACGCAGGTAGCGCAATCCGTCTCCTGGTCGTTCTTCTCGCGAGCATCGTCACAATGCTCGCACCCGCATGTGCACCCTCCGAATCGCTCTGGGAGATCGATCGCGCCGAGCTTGAGATGCAGCTCTCGCGTTCGGACTACGAGGCGCTGACGCAGGTCGAATTCTCGCGCTTCTCCACAGCCGATGCGAGAGACTTTGGGCCTGAAGCGCCCTACATGCTCGGCCGTGTCTATGCGAGCGTGGGGATGAGTTCGGTCTCTGAGGAGCTTCTTACTCTTGCGGTTGAAGAGAGTCCGGAGCCGTGGAGTGGCTACGCCTTTGCTCATCTTGCTGAGACGTTCTTTGACACCGACCGTCCGGATCGAGTGATCGATCTCGCCGGCGTCCGAAGCATGGACGAGAGACCATTGACCGAGCAGCTCGCTCTTGCCCGCGCTCTTTATCAACTTCGCGAGATAGAGCCACTCGTCGAGCTGCTCGAGGAGTTGTCGCCGGAACTATCGTCGTTGGATAGGACGAGCACACCGCGCAGCGAAGTCGCACTCTGGCGCGCGGTGATCGCGATTGAGGAAGCTGACGGCGAATGGCCGGACCTCGTCAGGAGCCTCTTTCAGGACTACCCCGCCAGTGAGGTTCACACTCGTCTCTGGACATACCTGATCAACGGTGACGAGCTCCTTGAGCTCTTTGCCGGGGATGAGCTCGAGTTCTTCCAATTCAAGCGACTTCAGTCGGAGGGACGGGCTATTGAGGCGTTCGCGATCGCGACAGACCTGCCTGATCGGGAGCTCTTTGCCACACATGTATCGCTTCGTGATCTCTACCTCGCCGCGGCAGGAGCGGGGCGGCTCACCGCCGGCTCGCAGATGATTGAGGAAATCGCAGCCTCTCCCCGCATTGAACGATCTCTCGCGCAAGAGGCCTTCGAGTATGCCGGACGACTCCGGCGGCTGGCGGGGGCGCACCGCTCCGCCATCGATCTCTTCGACCGCTCGCTTCAGTTGGTTCACACGCCCGAAGATCGACGGCGACTTCAATGGTACCGACTATCGTCCCTAGTCAGAACCGACCCGACCACTACCGCGTCCCAACTTGAACTGATCGTCCCGACCCTCGAAACGCCCTCCTACTACTCAGATCTCTTCTTGGAGCTGGCCGGTCGGCTCATCGAACGACGCGAGTGGGCCGCACTCCTCCAGGCATACACCGGTATTCGGGAGTTTGCCGAACCCCTTGCCCTCGCTCGATATCAGATCGTCCTCGCTGCTGCATTCGCCTCAGGAGAACTCCTTGCTACTCCGGCACGATCCGAGCAGTTGAGGAGTGAGCTCTTGCGCGACGCAACTTCGCAGAGTGATGATCTGTTCGCAGCTTTGCTCGCAAGCGCTCTTCTTGAGGAATCAGGTACGAACCTGATCGCTCCTCTGGTTCCAAGCGGTGGCG
>JANQQY010000041.1 GCA_028284845.1 Spirochaetales bacterium | reverse complement strand
TCTGGTGGCTCCCTCCGACGCGTGGGTCAGCTACTCCGGTAGCTCGGACCGATCTGGCTGATGCGTGCTCCAAAATAGTGAGACTGGACAAGCGTAGCGTCACCAACGCGCTCAAGCTCCCGCCACATATTACTGACGACTCGCCGGTATTCGCGGCCAATCCCATTTCGCTCTTCGTGAGCGGGTCCTCGAAGAGCGGAGAGATTCGTGCATTCGGTCGGGTCCGCTGCCAGATCGTAGAACTCCGGCATATCAAATCCGTTCCATACAAGCTTCCAGTCGTCTTCGTAGTAGACGCGCTGCGAGAGGAAGTAGCGCCCACCATGATACTCTGCAAGCCCTGTTCGGTGTGCCGATCCGCATTCGTCGATCGCATCCTGGTCGGTCGCGCTGAGCACGTCATGGAACGAAGGGGCGTCCCCCCTGATGCTGCACGGCACCCCGGCGAGGTTGAGAATCGATGGGAAGATCCCATGAGTCCCCACCCTCGCACGCGATCTGGCTCCGCGCGAAGGAACGCCCGGCCCGGCGACAATCAGCGGCACGTTGTACGCCTCTTCCCACGCACCAACATTCTTCCCGTACATCCCGTGGGCTCCAAGGAACTCGCCGTGATCCGTTAACAATACGACGATGGTTGAGTCGTCGATATGGAGCGCCGTCAGATCTTCGAGTAGGAGCCCAAACTGGGTGTCGATCTCTGAAACGGAACCGTGGTAGCAGCGTGAGACATGGAGACGCTGATATGGGGTGAGACTGGCAAATGCCGTGGCTGCCATCTGATAGACAGAAGGCCGACCGTCGAGCGAATCGTCCCATGTGGCAGCGAGGAGCTGCCCGTCCGGCACAGCGTCGAGCGCCTCCTTGGAGCAGACAAAGGGATCGTGAGGCTCCGGCACGCTTACGAACAGGCACCATGGGCAGCATCCGGAGTGAAGATCGTTCAGTTGCGCCCGTGCCGCGTCGACGATCCGACCCAACGGACGATCGCTCGGAGGCAGACTCGATACGCCGGCCAGCAGACCGGAATCGTAGCCTATGCCGCCAATCTCAACACCATGCGACACGGAGTCTGGTGCTGCGGTCTGCGTGGCCCTCATCGCCTCCGAACCCAACGAGAGGTCTCTCGTCCACCCGAAGTCTGCTGGGCGTTCGGTCGGCTCCGCATGCCACTTCCCTACGTAGCAGGTCTCGTACCCGGCTCGCACGAGATCCTCGGCGGCGTGCCGCACTCCGTGCTTCATTCGCACCTGATCACGATGCATAGTGTGCGTTACCCACATAACGTTGTGGTTATGCGGCAGCTTTCCTGTAAGAATACTGGCACGTGCCGGCGAGCAGACCGGGTTTGGCGTATACGCCCGGTCCATGGCCACACCGCGTGATGCGAGACGATCGAGATGCGGAGTCCGCGAGAGCGGCGACTCGAGCGCCTTCTTCTGGAGCTGATCACACATCAAGAACAGGATGTTTGGTTTCACGCCACTACCTGGCACATGATGGGTTCCTTACCGACAACCTGTGATGGAAATCAGCTGCTCTCGAAGCTCTTCCTTCACGGTCGAGAACGTTGAGTCAAACGCAAGGTTATGCCACTCGAACGGATCGTTCTCGTGATCGTAGAGCTCCTCCTCGTCATTTCTGCACAGGACGTAACGGTACCGTTCTGACCGAGCGCTGAAATGCTGATCGCGCGCTCGGGCGACGGTGTCTCTGAGGATCGGCTTGTTGCTGGCCAGCGCGGATACGGCGATTTCGGGGCCGGTCCACTCGGCAGAAGCGGGATCGGCAAGCAGAGGTCGCAGACTCACTCCGTCCAGCGGTTGCTCCTCTTCCAAGGGATGCGGCAGATCGCAGTAGTCGGTGAGCGTTGGGTAGAGATCCACAAGCGAAACCGGCCGTGTGCACTCCTCACCGGACGCGAGCCCCGGTCCTGAGACTACCAGTGGAACGCGGCACGCTTCTTCCCAGACCGTGTTTTTGTAGACCTGCTCCTTTTCACCCATGTGGAAGCCGTTATCGCTGGTGACTACGACAAGGGTGTCAGCAAGTTGCTTCGTTTCCTCGAGCGCATCCAGCACGACACCCAACTGAGCGTCTGCGTAGGCGACAGCAGCGAGATACGCCTGAGTGAAGCGCCTGAGGAGATCTTCTCCGCCGCCCTCCATAATCTTGCGGTAGCGATCTCGGCCAAAGCTCTCGGTCCAGAGATCCGGCGTGCCCTTCCAGAGTGTCTCAGCGCAGTCGGCAAGGTCATCAGGAAGCGACCGTGCAAGTTCGATGTCATCCAACGGAAAGAGATCGAAGTATTCGTCCGGCACGATGAGTGGAGCATGAGGACGAACGAATCCTACGCAGAGCATAAACGGCTGCCTCTGCGAGCGCGCCTCGCGAATCACACCTGCGGCGAACCTCGCGCTTGCCTCGTCCGGCAGAGGATCCCGGTCGTTCGGACCAACGTACCGGTACGGCTTCTGATCCAGGATCCAACCCGTGTGGCCGGGTACGTTGCGAGGCACATCGGCCGGAAACGACGGAACGTCTGAGAGCCGCGCAAAGAGATCATCTGAGGTGAAGGTGTTCGGAAGCGAGGGATGGCCCAAACCGTTGTAGCCCCAGGTCAATGTCTCCTGGCGTCCATCCCACGGGTAGGGTCCAAAGTTGGGTCGCGTGCCAAAGCGAGACTCTCCCTTCTCATCGTCCCAGACCTCCCACTTCTCGTGCCGGTGATGGAAGACTTTCCCCGTCCCATGGACGGCGTATCCGTGTGCGCGGAAGTGCTCCATGAAGGTTGGTCGGCGTGCGAGAACCGGGTTCTGCATCCAGGAGTTCTGAAACATCTCATAGCCGTAGAGCCCGGAGGTATGCGGGTAGAGGCCTGTGAGAAAGCTGGCACGAGAGGGTCCGCAGATCGGCGCATTTGTCTGGGCATTCGTGAACCGGATGCCGCGCCGCATAACCCGCTCGATGTTGGGCGTCCGGGCCTGAGGATGCCCGCCCATCCGAACAACCGAATCGTTCAGATCATCGAACACGACAAACAGAACGTTCACTCCCTCCCCCTATGCCCGCGACACCCAGCGAGTCACGCGATCGAGGACGGCGCGCTGGCTCTCCGTGTCCGCAACATCAACCCAGAGAAACACGCCCTCCGGCGAGAACGTCTCCATGAACTCGTTCAGATCGTCGGCCGAGAGATCAACGATGATCGGCCGATTCCGACCCCTGATTTTCCGTATCGTTTCAGCCCACTGCATGATGGGATAGTCGTCACCCACTCCCTGGACCCATTGGAATGCATGAATCCCATCGAGCTCCAGCAGGAGATCGAGGTGGCGAGCCACGCCTGGGCCGTCAACGTGGAAGATGTTGTGATCGATGGATCGTATCTCTTGCTCATGCACCGGAATGCAGAAGCGTTCGAATTGCGCAGTGGATATCAGCGACGAGAAATCCGCACTTGGAATGTGCATAGTCCCATATGATGGGATCTGCATCCAGGAGACGCTCGGCTGACGGTACGCCTTGAGCTTCGCATGGAAGTGGTCGTAGATGGGGCGAAACTCGCGGACGGCAACCTCCATCAGTGCCTCAACGCGTTCGGGTTGATCATAGAGATCGATGCAGAGACTGCTACTCCCTCGCAACGCCGCAGCGCAGTCAACGCCGGGATGAAGATCGGTATAGCCGACAAGAAACTGATTCCGGCATCTCGCCAAAGCCGCATCGGTCAGGGCATCGATCCCCTTCAGGTACGGACTCTCCCAGTCGATGGCGAGTGAATCGATAGACTCAAGATCAGAGAGCGAATGCGTTGCCCACGAGGTTGTCTCGCCGTACTCGAGTTCCATTCCAAAGAAGGAGGCGAAGACATCCGGACCCAGGTTCGGCCAGTAGACGGGGAAGGTCTCCCCGAGGAACTCGACACCCCGGATAGACGCCTCGAAGCTCTCGACCTGGTAGTCCGCGTCGAACCATCGATCGCGAAGGCTCGGCCACCTGCCGGCATTCTGATCGATTGTTTCGAACTCAGAGTTGTGCCGATGGAACCTGACCGGAGGCCGATCCAGCACCTCGCACTCGTACCAGGCATAGATTCGGTCCATGCACTCGTGAAAGTCCGGTTTCGTCTCAAGCGCAATCTGCAGAAACGTCTCCTGTGCGTGAGTGGATTGCCTGAGGGTCCCACCGTCGCGTCAATCGCGCAATGATCTGCAATGATGCTCATTGACGGATGATGATGAGGCCGATGAGTCGAGAGCACGGGTGAAGCGATCGATCCCCCACCAAGTGGCGCTACACGGGTAGATCAGGATGGTCATGCTTGCCCGGATCGCCTTGCGGTGGCGATCGGCATGACCGCTTGCTTCCTTACCGTCTAGATCATCTATAGAATCGCGCTGATACCTCGGTTGGGCTAGCGCAAACTCCGAGGCTCTGAGGGAACACATGAGTACGACTCCGGCCGAAGCAGACACAGCGCCCCGGAAGAAAAGAAGAAAGCCGTCGCCCCTTGTCAAAGGGATTCTCGTCGCGGTCGGCATCGTAGCAACTGGACTTGGAGCGGTAGGGGTGATTCTGCCGGTCCTTCCCACAACGCCGTTTCTCATCGTTGCTGCCGCGGCGTTCTTGCGATCGTCCGATCGTCTCTACGATCGGTTAATGGCGAGTCCCAAGTTCGGTCCGGCCTTAAGGCGGATCAAAGACGGCAAAGGAATCGCGCTCAAGGTGAAAATCATCAGCATGAGCGTGGCTACGGCAGCGATCGGATCCTTTGCAGTCTTTGGGACAGATCGACTCTGGCTTCGATTTCTCTTGGGCGGGGTGCTCCTCGCCAAGGCGGTCGTAATGGTGGCGATTCCCACCTACGTGGCAGCCGATACCAAGGCCAAGCCGTTTCGCATCCGCGCGCCCCGGGGACCGTTTTTTGTGTCGCTCGCAATTGGTATCTCTATGGCGCTCGCCAACATGATCCTGGCGGTGGGAATTGGCCGGTGGGTGTACGCCTCAACTCAGACCGGCATCGAACTTCCGCCGCTCTCGCTTGCGGCCGTTCTCGCCATCCGATTCGCTCTGACAATCGCCTCAGGATTCGTAGGGGGAAGGCTCTCCGAAGGTGCGCGGAGAGCGGCCCGAGACGCCCTCTTCCAATCCGTGGAGACCGGGGGACCGGACATGGTCCGGACCGAAGGGGTTGGGTCGCTGCACACGCTGCTCAACGAACGGGTTGAGTCTCTCGACCCCTACTTCGCTCTCTACCTGCCGCAGCTCTTTGTGGGTCTCCTCGCTCCCCTGACCGTGATCGCTTATCTCATCTCCGTCGATCCATTTACCGGGCTTATCCTCTTCGCCGCAATCCCAATTGCGCCGCTCCTCTTGGGACTCGTGCAAAAGCGATTCCGAGTCGTGGGGAAGGAGTACTCGGTCGCCTCACAAGAGTTGAGCGCACTCTACCTGGATAGCCTTCGGAGCATTCAGGCGCTCAAGATCTTCTCGCGGGTCTCGTCGTACGCGTCGTTGCTCAGGAAGCGGAGCGCGACCTTGAGGAAGCGAACGATTCGGCTCCTGGCCACCAACCAACTGGCGCTACTCCTGGTCGAGCTCTTCTTCTCTCTGACAATCGTCGCCGCTGGCACAATTCTGGGAATTCAACGGTTCCAGATAGGTGCGCTCCGCGGAGCAGTGGCTTTTGCGATGCCGTTCGTCGCGATCGAGCTCACCCGACCGGTGAATCTGGTGGGCGCCTTCTTCTTCGCCGGGGCCATTGGCCGCGACGCCAAGCGTTCGATCGAACAGTTCGTCCGCGGAGCGCGAACGAGCGGTCCGGCGGAGGACTCGTCAATGGAGGCCTCATCGATCGTGGGCAAACACTCCCACGTTCAGACAGAGGAGTCGGGAAGTGGTGAGGCTGGGATCGTGCTGCACGATGTGTGCTTCGCCTACCCTGGCGCACCGGAGCGTCGGGTCCTGGAGTCGGTCTCGCTCTCGGTCGCACCAGGCGAGATCGTTGGACTTGCGGGGTCAAGCGGTTCGGGCAAGAGCACGGTAGCCAAGCTTGTCCTGGGTCTGTATCAGGTAACCGAAGGTGTCCTATCGATCGATGGGGCATCGGTGAGCGAGCTCTCCCGCGAGGCGATCGCGGAGAAGGTGGGCTACCTGCCGCAGCGCCCCTACCTCTTTAGCGGAACGCTTCGGGAAAACATCGCTCTGGGTCGTCCAAGCGCTTCGGACTCCGACATTCTGAAAGCGGTGGAATCGGCTGGTCTCGCAGCGTTTGCCTCGAGACTTCCCGGCGGACTCGAGCACACGATCGGTGAGGACGGAGGAACCGTATCCGGCGGAGAGCGCACACGGGTTGCCCTCGCGCGTGCGCTGCTCGTCGGCAGCCGATACCTGATTCTCGATGAGCCGACGGCTGCGATGGACGCGGAGCTTGAGTCGGATATCTGGGATCAACTCCGCGGTCTGGAACAGA
>JANQQY010000034.1 GCA_028284845.1 Spirochaetales bacterium | reverse complement strand
CGCTTGATGCCCTCGGTCCCGACACGTTCCGGCTTCCGCATCCAGCGGCAGACTAGGAGGTTTTCTATGACACGTTCAACACGCATCTTCATGACCGGGCTCATTGTGCTTCTGGCTGGCGCAGGAACGCTCGCGGCCCGGGATCTTCTGTTCCACGAGCCGTTCGACGGTCCCGAGTCCGATACGTTTGAGGTGTGGGGGACCGCCTTCCCCTTCAACCGGGTCGAGGTCTATGAAGGTGCTCTCGAACTGGAGGGTTCGAACGGCTTCGAGGGCTTCGGGGCGTACTTCAGACCGCAGTTCGATTTGGCGGACGGAGCGCTTACGATCGTCGTTGAGATGATGCGAGACAGCGAACTTCCCGGGAGCGAGATCGACGTCTGGTTCGTCAACCAGTATCTCGTTGACGGCGATCCGTGGATGGATGGTGACTTCGTGAGAACGGGACTCTTCAGTACGCGAGACGAGGTGAACCTCGCGCTTCTCGTACAGGAGACAAGCCCGGAGCAGCGCGGTGCCGGGACGCAGCTCGCAATCGTGGGCAAAGCGTTCGAGATGGGAGTACCCATCACGCTCGAGTTCACCCTCACCCAGGACACCTTCGCCGTATCGCTCGATGGTACCCTCCTGGCCGAGGGTTCTCACAATCTGCCCGACACCACTGGATATCTGCTCATCCACGACTGGAACTCGATCGACGTGATCGATTTCATCTACGATGTGAAGGTCTACCAGGAGTGATTCGTCGCACGCTTACGCTGGCGCTCGCTCTGCTCGTTGTCGCGAGCGCCAGCGGGCAGCTCTCCAGCGAACCTCCCGCACTCACGCCGGATGGACTCTACCTGATCCCGGAGGGTGTTCGCGCCTACCAGATCTCGAGCTTCGACCGCTCTGGTGGCAATGACGACGGTAACCGCAGGTGGGCATATCTGGACTTCAGCCGTTCAAACCGAACGTTCACCATCTTCGACGCCGTCGGACCGGGGAGGCTCACCAGGTTTTGGATGACCGGATGGAGAAACCCGGACATGCTCGACTTTCTGGTCGATAGCACACCGCCTGTGAGTATCGAGGTGAATGACATCTTCGCCGGGACTGTTCATCCCTTCGTTGCGCCGGCAGCCGGCGACGAAGCCGTAAGCAGTGGAGGCTTCTACTCGTACGTCCCGGTCGACTACGATTCCTCACTCACGATCGAGACTTCCTCTGTATCTCAGTACATCCAGCTCCAGTACTACCGGTTCGCGGACTCCGCCGCGCGGGTGCGCGAAGATGCCCGTACGAGTCTCATTCCCGCGGATCGGGTTACCTTCGCTGATCTTGCAGAAGCTGAGGTGACCCTCGTATCGGGGCGAACGACCAACGTGGGGCGGCTGGAGGGGCCGGGTCTACTCGCGGAACTCTCGATCTCCCTCCAGACGTCCCACATTCGAGCGGAGACCATGGTAGATGTCGTGCTTGATGACATCTACCTGACCGTGACCGCCGACGCCGCTGACGTCGCCCAGGTCAGGACGCCGTTGAGCGAGCTGGCCGCGGGTTCGCTGCGTGGTGAGGGTGTCAGCTCGGCCGTGAGTCGGGTCTCGAGCGATGGTGAGAGAACGACGATTGATTTCTCGTTGCCAATGCCGTTTGCCACAGGGCTTGAAATCGACCTTGAAAACCACACTGGCGGTTCCGTCGGTCCAGTGTCGGTGACGATGCGATATCGTTCGGTTCCAGAGGTTGCACCATTGCTCAACGACGGGACCATCGGATATCTCTATGCGCAACACCGCAGAGAGGCCGATTTTGTGCAGGGGCGCGACGTCGAACTACTCAACTGGCGCGGGGCTGGCCGAATCGTCGGTGTCGTGCTTGTCGTTTCAAGCGAAGATGCACAGAACCGTCGAATCCTGGAGGGCGATGACCGAGTCTATATCGACGGCTCGCTTACTCCGCAGATTCATGGCACTGGGACAGAGGACTTCTTCAACGGCGGGTGGTACTACAAGTTTGGTACGTTCACCCTTCCCACTCACGGGCACCCGTCGCATATCGTCGACGATTACGGCGACCATACCAGTCAGTACCGGTTTCTGCTGACCGACTCAGTTCCCTTCCTTGAGAGCGTCCGTATGACGATGGAGCATGGACCAGTTAACGATCTACCCGGTACATTTAGCTCGACTGTCTTCTTCTATGGAGTTCGGGGGAGCCGTCTCTCCAGTGTTCGTACGATAGCTGCAGACGAGCTTGCACGGGCTGCTGATCTGGCTGTGTCCGAACTTGCGGCGCCTTTGGTCGGAACCGATGATCCGACCGAGCGTTCCTTTCATGCAGCTACCATCGAGGAACCGATCACCATACAGGTGAATCTTCCCGAGTCGCCGAACGGCCTGCTGATCAGCCGGCTGACTGATTACACGATCGGAAATCAGCGGGCAGACATCTATGTAAACGGCGAGTATGCGGGTCAGTGGTTGACCCCTGGTTTTGTGTCTGACCCCGGCATATTGTCCACAGAGTTTTTGGTGAGCAGCCGATTGACGGCTGGTCGCCGCAGCCTATCGATAGAGATAGCACCTGCAGGCCCATTCAGTGTCGCAGAGCTCGGAGTTCGAGCAGTGAGATGAGCTGCCATAAGCGGCTCTACCCTGCCGTATCAAGTGGCCTTCGCTGAAGGCGGGGCCTGGATCGGTCCGAGCGACTCAGAACGGTCTCTGGCGTGCCTCGAAGGATCCGGACACCTACGGGAACGGCTACGATGGCGAGCTTCTTGCGGACGAGCCTGGGGACCGGATTGAGGCAAGGTTCGCGTTCACACCGATCCATCCCGAGGTCTCCGTCGCCCTCGGAATCGAGCTTTCATGAAGGTGTGCCCTTCGTTGCGCTTGAGGATCTCAAGCTGTTCGACCGGACGGTGATTGTCCGCGGCCGGATCGAGACGTCCCAATGCCAGGCAGCAGACGCCGCCATTCTTTAGAAGACGATTCCACACCTGCCGCACCTGATTCCGCCTGCGCTCCGTACGATCGAACACATACTCAGTACGATCCGAATGGCGAGAGGAGCGTACCCGGGTGACACTGAGACGTCTTCGAACGTCAAGCTTTCCTTCAGGAGGTCCAGGCCCCGAGTCCGCCTCGTCCCCTCTGGTGCGTCGCCACCCGGCAGCCAACCGACTACCCGCCTCGCCGGCATCCGAGCATCATCCACGCTTTGTACCCATTCCGACTCGTCGATCGCTCCTTCCCATACACCGAACGCGTCGGCGCGCGTCCAGGTGGGGGAGCACGTGCGGATCATCCCGCGACCCCTCGCCACTTGTGCGACAC
>JANQQY010000014.1 GCA_028284845.1 Spirochaetales bacterium | reverse complement strand
CGAGTAGGAGAGCGTTGGGATAGCACAATTGCGCGTTCCTTGGAGTTTCTACACGCAAACATCACCAGTCCGCTCACCGTTGATGAGCTAGCGCGTGTCGCGGGGTACGCGCGACACCATTTTACTCGGCGCTTCAAAGAGAAGACGGGATTGGCGCCGATCGCCTATATGCGGGAGGCACGATGCGAGCGAGCCGCGGGGCTGCTGGCGACCACACGTCTCTCCGTCAAAGAGATCGCGGCGCAATCGGGCTTTGAGTCCTCGAGCTACTTCTGCCGGGTGTTCCTGCAATCAACGGGGTTTACGCCAAGCGAGTTCCGGAAGAGCCGACCGTGAACGTCGATCGCCATTTACCCGGCGAAGCCCCCTCGGATTGCCGAAAGCTACTCGCGAAGTGCTGCAGGCTGCTGTAGCCGAGCTCAAGAGCGATGGTTGTGACTGACCAGGAGGTCTCGCTCAGGAGACGCTTCGCCTCGGCGATTCGAGCCCGACTGTGAAGCTGCTTGGCCGAGAGGCCGAACTCGGACTGAAGGTACCGACTCAGTTGCCGGTAGGAGACCGGAAGACGGCCAAGCACCTCTTGGACGCCCTGCCCCGAATAGAGGGAGTTCTCTATCGCTTCACGCGCACGCCTCGCCCAGAAGATCTCGCGCGCAATCTGCGGCTCGCCCGGCTGCAAGGAGCTCGTCTCGCGGAGCGCCAATTCAACGAGGAGCGATCCAATGTGATAAACGGTTGCACGAGAGTTCCCGCGGGGAACGGCCAGTTCGGACTCGAGCCACTCAGCGAGCGTGCTGATCCTGTTCTGTGGGTCGGCGACTGCCGAGGGGCCGCGGAGTAGTGAGATGTCTGCATCACGAACCTCTATCGCCACTCCGCTGTAGCCGTGCCCCTCTGTGTGAAGCACAAACGCGCTCTCCGGCCGAAGAACAAGAAGACGCCCGGGACCTACCGCGACCGAGTGGCGGTCGTCACGAAAGTGGAGCGTTCCTTGAAGGACTCCAATCAGGTAGAACTGCTCGTAGCGAGATACTTCGTGACGGTAGTGCGGTGGTTGCGACTTGAGGAGCGCCTCAAGAGTCCAGCCCGCCTCGATTGGTTCCGACGACATGCGTAAGCCTATCATGCCGTCAGATAAGTGGCCATTTATTGCACTACTCGTGTCTTTTTTCTAACCACGCCGGCGCGGCCGCCGGGAGAGACTGAGACATGAGCAGCTACCCATTCGGACACACGGAGATCAGCTGGGTCCGCCCAGACATCGACAAAGAGGTTCTCCGCCGATGGACCCGCCGGAGTAATCTCAACGGACTCTTCCACTGCATTGGGACGCTCGCACTACTCGGCGCTTCGGGCTACCTCTGTTGGCACCTCTTTGCGACGGAGCAGTGGGGCTGGCTTGCACTCGCCCTCTACGTCCACGGCGGCCTCTTCGCCTTCAGGCCGCAGGTACACGAGCTCTCTCACAACACGGTGTTCAAGACGCGATGGCTCAACCGACTCTTCGCCCGGGTCTTTGGGCTGGTCCACTGGACGAGCAACCACGTGCGCTACTGGATGAGTCACAAGTATCATCACAAGTACACCCTCCACAAGGCGAGCGAGGCGGAACGGGTTGTCCCACGACCGCAGACGACAGAGCAGGTGCTCCTCCGCGCCGTCCAGGTGGTCGACATCACCGGCGCAATCACCGCGATCTACGACGCGCTCTTCCTGCTCTTCGTCCCGTTTTGGAAGAACCCTCGCCGCCGCGTCTGGGAGCGATACGTCTACGATCAGGCGACTGATTCGGAGCGGCGCGATGCATGGATCACGCACGCCTATCAGTTCCTGGGACACGCGGGATTTGCAACATGGGCGATTCTCTCCGGGAACTGGTTCCTGATCGCAATCGTCACCCTCCCCTCCTTCTACGGAGGACGCTGGTACCACACCTTGGTCCACGACACGATGCATGTGGGCCGGACGCCGGAGGCAAACGACTTCCGTGAGAGCTGTCGCTCGGTTCGGCTTGACCCACTCACCTCCTTCCTCTACTGGCACATGGAGTGGCACACCGAGCATCACACCTACGCGGCGATTCCCTGCTACAACCTGCGCCGCTTCCACAAAGCGACCGGAGACCACTGGGAGAAGCCCCAGACCTTGGCGGAGGCGTGGCGCGAGATGACCCTCTCCAGCCGCGAGCTGCTCTCCATCCCTGCTGAGGAGTCGTAGTGCCGACGCGATACCCGATCAGCTTTGATCCCGCGCTCTACGCGAACGGTGCCGGCAGGGAGTTTGTCCACGCGGCAGCGAGCCTCGATGGAGACTGGGTCTGCGAATACCTCGGCATTCCCTTTGACGACTACTACAAAAACTTCGAGATGCAGGTCGAAGCGCGGGCAACAGCACGGAGAAGGATCGACTCCGAGCTCGGGATACCGATCGTAGCGGAAAAGGTCTACGATCACGGCGTCATCCTGAACGCGTCGCTCTTTGGCGGCACCGTGCACTATCATGCGAACGCCACACCGGTCCTTGAGCCGGTTGTTCGCGAGCCAGCGGAGGTCGCATCCCTTGCCTCGCGAATCGATGCGGTCTCAGACGAAGGACTGCTTCACGAAGGCATACTCCACGCCGAGTACTGGAAGGCGGCGACGCGCCATGAGAATGACAACGGCGCTGCCCCGCGCGGCCCTGCGAGCGGCGGCACGAAGGGCATCGCGACCGTCTGCGGGCAGCTCTGCGGCGTGACGAACTTCCTGCTTTGGCTCTACACCAATCCGGACGAGATGCTGGAACTCACGTCACTGGTAGGCCGCACATTTCGCAGATACATCGGCGCGTCAAGAGACTTCGACGGAGCGGAGGACCGCGGTGGACTCGGCTTTGCGAGTGACCTGACAGGGCTCATGTCCCCGGATGACTACAGGCGATTCTGCGCTCCACACGAGCAGATGCTCTTCGAAACCTTTGCGCCGACCGGAATGCGCTACTACCATGCAGACTCGAACCTCCGGAATCACGTCCATGCGCTTGCCGCGATCGGCGTCTCCACGGTCAACATTGGTCCAATGGTCTCCGTCTCACAGATCCTCTCCGCAGAGCCGCGCATGAGGATCGACGGGCAGGTACCACCAACACAGGTCCTCTGGCGTGGCACAACCGACCTCGTGGTAGATGCCGTTCGGAACGACATTGAGGAGCTTCTTGCAGCGGGGGCATCTCTGGACCAACTTCGTGTCTGCACGGCCGGCTCAATCAATCCTGGGACGCCGGTAGAGAACATCCGCGCCATGTTCTGGGCAGCGATGACCTATGGACGCTTCGACCGGAACATTCCGGAGGAGCTTGCAGAGATCCCCATCGAGTTCGATCGAGCGTTGGTAGTTGATCAGGTCTCGTAGCCCGCCGCGGTCGTTAACCGTATTGGCGAGATTAGAAGTATGTTACGCGTGGAGGGCCTATGGCTTCGTCTACGCTTCGCGACCTTATCGAGCTCGGCCGCCTGAGATTCTTACTCGGCGGCCTTCTGCTCTACCTGTTTGGTGTTCAACTCGCTCTGATTGACGGTGGATCGATCGATCTCCCGCGACTGATCCTGGGTTATGTCGTCGTGTTTGGAGCGCACCTTTCAGTCTCCTACTCGAACGACTACTTCGATTTTGACGGTGACCAACACGCCGAACCCTCCCCCTTCTCGGGCGGAAGCGGTGTTCTCCAACGACGTCCGGAACTCCGGCCCGCTGCTCGGGCGATTGCGCTGGGCCTCATGGCCCTCTCGATGGCAGCGGCCGTTCTATTTGTTCTGCTCTTCTCCTACCCAATCTGGTTTATTGCGGTTGCACTCTTCTCGAATCTCCTTGGCTGGTTCTATTCAGCGCCGCCGCTCCGGCTGACTCAGACGCCTCTTGGAGAGGTCGCAACGGCCGTTTCAGTTGGAGTGCTGGTTCACGTCTTTGGTGCGCTTGTCGTTGATCCAACCCTCTCGGCATCGGTCCTGCTCTTTGGTCCGGCGATGCTCTCAAGTGGCTTCGTCTTTATCCTCGTGGTGCAGATCCCGGACGTTGAGGCCGACGCGGCCGCCGACAAACCAACATGGGCAATGGCGCTTGGGCGGCGCCGTGCGTTTGGACTGGTACTGGCGCTGCTCGTCCTCAACACCATCTACTACGCGATCTTGGCGCTGACAGGCGTTGATACCAGCGTTCAGTTTGGAATCGTGGCACTCATCTCGTTGGCCCCGGTACTTCCAGCAGCGGCGGCGGTGCTAAAGAGGATGTTCGATGCTCCGTCAGCGACCAGAATGGTCGGGGCGGTCATGGGGGCCAACATCCTGGTCACGATTGGGTTCAATATCTACCTCCTCCTCGACCGAATTGGGTAGTTCCGAGTTTGTGGGCCGGTCGGCCGGATAGAACAGGTTCCCGGAGCCGGCGACCGCGTAGTCGTAGATGGTCTCGTGCCGGTTGAGCTGGAAGGCGATGACTGCGGCGAAGACGGCGGGAATCGCATATCGCGCGCCAAAGAGCTCGACGCCCAGGATGGCTGCTGCGATAGGCA